>QHXA01000549.1 GCA_003222755.1 Acidobacteriota bacterium | reverse complement strand
GCCACTGGGATCTCAACATGGGATTGTCGCGAAGTTTTCGATTCAAGGAAAGCCAGCGCGTCGACTTCCGATGGGAGGTGTTTAATGTGCCGAACAGCTTCCGGCCGCTTCCATCCAGCGCAAGCGCTCCGTTGATCAACGACGTGACCAACAGGCTCTTCGGTCAATTGAGAGCGTCAGACTCGCCGCGCATCATGCAGTTTGCGCTGAGATACCAGTTCTGATGTAGTCTCTCCTATATATTGGAAGTCATGCTGCTCCGAGCTGTAGGGGCGGTCTATGACCGCCCTACAGTGATGATCGGTTCAGTCGACCGGTTCGATCCGCAGAATCGTTCCGTCTGGGTCATTCCCGCCCGACACCAGTTCCGTTGCCACATAGAGCAGCCCATCCGGACCCTGCTGGACATCGCGGATTCGCACGTTTAGTTGCGTCAGCAATGGCTCGCGCCGCTCAGCTTGTGACGGTTGGTTGAACGCGATGCGCTGAAGCTGTTTTCCATTAAGCGCCCCGACGAATAGGTTGCCTTTCCACGACGGGAACCGGTCCCCGGTATAGAACGCGATACTGGACGGGCTTATTGAGGGAACCCAGAACATTCGCGGGTTTTCCATCTCTGGTCGAAACCAAGGTTGGTCCGAGACGAGAGTTCCAGTGTAGTTTCGGCCCATGGACACAAGTGGCCAGCCATAGTTCTTGCCGGGAACGAGTATATTGATCTCATCGCCGCCCATGGGACCGATCTCGGCCTCCCACAAGATGCCCGTCTCCGGATGAAAAGCCAGGCCATATCCGTTGCGGTGGCCGTATGTATAAATCTCCGGTCTAGCTCCCTTCCGGCCGACAAATGGGTTATTAGGCGGAACACTGCCGTCGTCGCGGATCCGCAGAACCTTGCCGACGTCGTTGTCCAGAGATTGCGCTTTGATTCGCAGACTGTTGTCGTCTTTTCCGATACAGCAGAGCCGGTCGCGATCGCCAACGGTCACATACAGCGTGGTATCCGGGCCGAACAACATTCGTCCGGCGAGGTTGCCCGAAGTCTCCCACGCGTCGGCCACAAAGATCTCGCGGACATCGGTAAGCTTCGCGTCCTCGAGACGGCCGCGAGCCACAGCGAGCGAATTGCCGCGCTCACCCCACTTCGGGTAGGAGACATACACCAGCCGGTTCTCCGCAAACTGCGGATGGACAGCGACGGAGTGCAAGTTGTCTGATCCCTGTACTGGCGGGGCCGGCGCTTCCCAGACCGGCTGCGGGTCGAGCACACCGTCTCGGATGATCCGCAGCCGCCCGGCCCGTTCAGTGACCAGCATTGTTCGCCCGTCGGGAAGGAATGCAATGCTCCACGGGTGAACAAGCCCGGTCGCGACGGTTACCACACGAATCCGCTGTTTGGTGTTTGTGTCGAAGATCTGTTGCGCCTGACTTGGCAGAGTCAGGGCGAGCGTTAGCACCGTAACGGCAAATATGTTGTTCATGTTTCCTCACAACTCCACGGGCAGCGCTTCCTGATGAACGACATCGTCGAAGAAGCGACACCGATTACGGTCATCCTGAATTGGAAACCCAATCTCTAAGATTGATGAAACCGAGGCGGCTAACTACGGCACGATTCTTACAGCCGTGTAGTTGCCGTTCGGCGCCATGTCAATGTTGTGTGCCTTGACAATGAGCCTGGTTTCCGCGTTCTGCTCCTGTTTCGTAACTACTTCCGCAAACTCGGGATCATCGTGAGCAGCTTTCAGCCGCTTGTCCCGCTCTTCCTTAGAGGGATACCCACGCATGTAGATGAACGTGTTTTCAGCGTTGATACCTAACTCTGAGTTACTCTCTTGCGGGATCCAATATCCGACGTTTGTGATTCCATGCCTCGCGTAAATTGCGGCTGTCCGGCTCGCGAACCGGGCTGCGAGAGCGTCTCTCTTTCCCGGTTGAGCGGTATAGACGCGTAGCTCGTAGAAGCCGGTCGCCTTTTGCTGCGCTAATCCCCAGGCGATTCCTCCCACGCCGAAGGACACACCGAGCAGCGCGACAATCTTCCACTTCAACATTGCGATTCTCCTTCCCGAAATCATCACGTCCTCCTCGAAGAGGTGCGCCAATGGCCTGCCGCTGGGGCGCCGCATTCGTTGCGCGGTCCGCGCCGGCCGTGTATTAGCTCGTCTTTGGTATCGCCCTTATTACTCGTTCGTATTCTTTGTGAGATCCGATCCAGAACCAAATGATTTCTTCGCCTTCAATCACACCAAGGGCTCGATGTCCTCGCCCGATGCGTGCGGAATAGATCGGTTTCGTTGGATGAATCTTTTTAAAACGAAGACTTGGATAGTTGGCATCAGCTTGAAAATGCCGGTAGGCTTCACGGGCCTGCTTCTGCATCTGCTTGGAGAGTTGCTCGAAACTGTGACGAAAGCTCGCCGTTATGTGGGACTTCACAGCTGCTCAGGATCGAGCGGCTTCGTCCGTCCTTTACGGTGTTCCCTAAGAGCTTCGTCAGCGAGTTGGGCTAATTGATCAGCCGAACGAGCGAAGGCTTCGTCCCATCGACTTTCTGACTCCAATTCGGCGAGTAGCCATTTAGCGAGCTTGTTCTGTTCTTTCTTCGGGAGCTTAACTGCCTTTGCGAAAGCTTTTCCAAGAAGCTTAGTCATAAAGCCGAGTTTAACCAGTCCCCACGCTTTGGTCCAATCGACTGCCCGCTAGTTTCCTTCCACTTTTTCCGCGGGCTTACCGCCCCGCTGTCAAGACCCGGTACATGCCGGCCACATTCTGCGGACGCTGCTGTTCGTAGAATTCCCAATCTTTATATGCGTCCATCGTCACACTCTTTTGCGCTTCCTCCAGCGTCTGTCCGGCGGCGATGGCTTTCGCGACGGCGGCCTTGAGATCTTCACGATATTTGATGTTTGCAGTGACGTCGGACTTCTTACCCAACGCGCCATGGCTGCAAAGAAAATGTTCGAAGTCCATCGCTTCGACAGCCTTGACCATCGGCGTTTCGACATCTGAAATCTGCCCGAACGGGATGCGGTGAACCGTAATCCAATCGGATGCGAAGAGCACGTTCGTGCCATCCACAAAACGAACAATCGTGTTGTCGTCGGCGTGAGCGATCGGTCTGGAAATTACCTCGACGCGCTTTCCGCCAAGATTTAGGTACAGCCGATCCGTGTA
>QHXA01000548.1:3252-6716 GCA_003222755.1 Acidobacteriota bacterium | reverse complement strand
GTCTCATCGCGATTGACGATGAACGCCGGAGTTCGATGGGAGCCATGGTGGCCGATGGCTATACCGAATAAGGCGACCTACACCTTCGATTACGATAGATTTGCCAAAGGCATCAAGAGCACGGTCTTCATTAACGCACCGGCAGGTCTGTATTATCCCGGAGACCCGGGTTACCCGGGCTTGTCGGGCATGCACAGTCAGCCGTGGAATTTTCAGCCGCGCCTCGGACTGGCATGGGATCCGACAGGCCGCGGCCGGACTTCGATTCGGGCCGCCTACGGTCTTTCCTACGAATATGTGAACGGCGCATTTTTCCAAAATGGGACGATTGCGCCCCCATGGGGGTCGGAGGTTCGGCAATTCAGTCCGATCGGTGGTTTGGATAATCCCTTTCAGGATTTTCCCGGCGGCAATATTTTTCCGGTCACGTTCGACAAGAACGCGAAGTACTCGGCGTATGGCGGTTTCCTCACTCACAACTACGACACGAAAACAACGCAGGTCCATAACTGGAATCTCAGTGTCCAAAGGCAGCTGAATTCGAATTGGCTGGTATCGGCAAGTTACATCGGGAATGAGTCTGCACACTTGTGGACAACGAAAGCGCTCAATCCGGCCCTCTTCCTTGGAACGGCTCCATGCGCGATTCAGGGCGTCTCCTATCCGACTTGCACCACATCCAGCAACATCAACCAACGCCGAATTTTTAGTCTGTCAGGAAATCCGGATGCGGTGTATCTCGGAGCCGTCGACATTGTCGACGATGGCGCGACGCAGAACTCCAACGGACTTCAGCTTTCCAGCCAGAGCCGGTTTGGCCGCGGCGTCAATATCAACGCGAATTACACGTGGTCTCATTGCATCGGCATTCCGACCAGCGGCGGCGGCCTGCCGAATCTCGGCACGAATTACGTGGACATCAATAACCGTGATTTTGAACGCGGCAATTGCAGCTCCGATCGGCGGCATATCTTCAACCTCACCGCGGTTGCCGAGACGCCCCAGTTCGCGAATCCGACATTGCGCACAGTTGGATCAGGCTGGAGGCTCTCAACGATTTGGCGTGTGCAGTCCGGCAGCTATCTCACGATTGGAACCGGTACGGATCGATTACTGGATGGAACCTCCGCCGGAAGCCAGCGGCCGAACCAAGTTCTGCAAAATCCCTACGGTGACAAGTCTCTGAGCAACTACCTCAACCCGAAAGCGTTCGCGCAGCCCGCGCTTGGAACCGTCGGGAACATGGGGCGCGCGAATATTCTCGGTCCGGGAAGCTGGAGTCTAGACATGGCGCTGGCGCGAACGTTCCGAATCGCCGAAAGCGATCGGCTGGAGGTTCGGGCAGAAGCGTTCAATGTCCCGAACAGCGTACGGCTGGGTAATCCAAACACGAACCTCAACAGCAATCAGTTCGGCCAAATCACGTCCGGTCCCGACCGGCGGATTATGCAATTCGCACTGAAGTACATCTTTTGAGGCCAGTCGGACGGTCGCCCGATCGCACGAACACCGCGCCTTTGGACGATCGTCACGATTCTGTACGCAGAAGATCGTTTTCTGGAAGCCGCCTGGGTGCTAAACGCAGTATTCCGACACCGAAGCTTTTCAGAAAACCATTCGTGTTTGCGAAGGGGGAGGAATGTTCACGAACATGAAAATTCACAGGTCGGTCGCGGCGTCTGCGATTGGGCTCATCCTGTTCACGATGAGTCTGGATATAAAACTCTGGGCGCAGGCAACCGCAGCAGTGTCTGGCACAGTGATGGATCCGTCTGGCGCCGCGATTGGTGGCGCGATAGTGCAAGTTAAGAACACCGGAACGAGCCTGACGCGCACCACCGCGAGCGATGAGGTGGGGCGCTTTCGATTCCCCGATTTAGTCATCGGCGAATATGAGGTCCAGGCGTCGACACCTGGATTTCAAACCGTTGTGCACAAGGTCATTTTGACGGTCGGTAGCAATCCTGTGGTCGATTTCAAGCTGCCGGTCGGCGAAACGCGAGAGACGGTGGTTGTCGCAGCGGATGTGTCGCAGGTGGAGACGCAATCGACAGCTTTCGGCGCGCTTGTGGAGGGTAAGCAGATTACGGAACTCCCACTAAACGGCCGGAACTTCACGCAACTGGTGACGCTGGCTCCAGGTGTCACACAGATCCCGCAAGGCGCTCCAGGAGCGGGGAGCACGTTCTACGGCAACGGTCAAAAGTACTCGATTGCAGGGTCGCGTCCTTCAGGCCAGGCCTACTTACTCGATGATCAGGACATGGTGAATTTCTGGAACAACGGACCTGGTGCCGGCGGCTTGGGCACGGCACTCGGCGTCGAGGCCATTGCTGAATTCCAGACGCTGACGAATACCTATACCGCACAATTTGGCGGAAATGGTGCGGTCGTTAATGCTTCCAGCCGCTCGGGCACGAATACTCTGCACGGATCGGCGTACGAGTTTTTGCGTAACGACAAACTCGAAGCGCGGAATTTTTTCGATACAGTCATCAAACCCGGTAAGACAACGGCTGAGCCTCCGACGTATCATCAAAATCAGTTTGGCGGGAGCCTCGGCGGGCCGATCAAAAGGGACAAAGCATTCTTTTTCGGGAACTACGAAGGGCTGCGCAAGAAGCAGATCGTCACGAATGTCGTTACGGTTCCAGATGCCTGTGCGCACCAATTCCTGACGACGACAGCAAGCGGCGTTTGTGGCGCACCAGCGGCTGAAAACTCGAATGCGCCCGTGCGGCAAGCTGTTCGAAACGCGATGGCGCTTTATCCGTTGCCGAACTATACGTCGGAACTCTTCGGCGCGACCGGAGCCGCATCGGGCACCGGACAAGCGCTTGTAGACGATCCCAATATTGGAAGGCAGAACTATTTTCTTGGGCGCTTCGATTACCAGGTTTCAGATAAGAGTTCGATCTTCGTGCGCTACGTTCTTGATCGTGCGAATCGCGATTTCGCCAACAACATTCCATATTGGCCCGAGTTGGATCGTACGCGGGATCACTTCATCAGCATCGAGGAACGGCATATCGTCTCAGCAAAGTTGCTGAACCTTGTCCATGCCGGCTTCTCCCGCACTTACGAAGATGCATATGTCTACGGCAGTCCAACCGTCTCGGACGGAGCTGCGCATCCGGGTACACTGGCCACGCCGCTCACGAAAGGCGGTACGAGTCCAGGGGTTCATCCGCTGCAGTTTTTCAGCAATGATCCAACCAGCCTGTTCTATGCGGTGAGCACAGCCGGGCAGGGAGTGCCCCGGGAGGATGCCCTGATCAATCCCGGCAGTGCTATTACCACAGTTGGCGCTGTGGCGACGTTGCCGTTCTACCTGGTTCCGAACAAGTTGTCGTTTGGGGATGACATTATCTGGACGTCGGGGGCGCACAGTATCAAGGCTGGCGGTAACGTCACCAGGCATCGCGAAGACACCTGGGCTCCTTTTCAAGTTGCGCCTCAATGGG
>QHXA01000548.1:2494-3122 GCA_003222755.1 Acidobacteriota bacterium | reverse complement strand
ACGAGAAAGCTCACGCTGAACGCCGGCTTGCGTTATTCGCCGACGAGCATGATCAAATCGGTTCGACACGAACAATACAATCTGCTCAATGCGCCATATGGCCAGTGGGTGCCGGTGAATCAGTCCACCGCCGTGAATCCGTCGCTCCGCAATTTTGATCCACGTATCGGCTTGGCGTGGGATCCGTTCGCCGACCATAAGACATCGATCCGTGCTGGGTTCGGCATATTTCACAGCGTGCTTTACTCACGCGATACGAATCATTGGCTCCAGCCGCCGTTTCTGACGGTGACACAAACGACCACTTCAAACCCGCCGATTCAATTCCCATTCCCGTGGACCAACGTGCCGCGTGCCACCGGCACGGTTATCCCAACTGATGGAACACTGAGCTGCACAAACTGCGACTACTATGGGGTGCAAACGACGCCTTACCAAATGCAATGGAACCTCAACATTCAACGCGAGGTGCTGGCAAACACCGTATTCACTATCGGCTACATTGGGTCCCACAGCGTGCACTTGCCCGCGCAGAAGGATTTCAATTACCCCATTCCATTCATCGGCCCGTCGGGGCGGCCGACGTTCGGTGTATTGAACGCAACAAACACCGCCATCGTCGCAAACC
>QHXA01000548.1:0-2461 GCA_003222755.1 Acidobacteriota bacterium | reverse complement strand
TACCTGCAGATGATGGACGCGCTCGCCGATGCACATTACCACGGCTTACAAACGAGCCTGAACCATCGTTTCAGTTCAGGCTGGCAGGCGCAGGTGTCCTATACATGGTCAAAATCCATCGATAATGCTTCGGGTGCGTACGGGCTGGATGGCGGCGGAGCGACCTACAACCCGACGGACCTCCATGCCGATCGGGGGCTCTCGAATTTCAGCAGAAAACATAATTTCCGCGCGAGCGGCATCTATGATCTTCCGTTGAAGGCGAATGGCGTTGTTGGGCAAATCATCGGAGGATGGCAACTGACGGGCGGCTACACTTATTTATCGGGCTCTCCCTTCTCGGCGGGAACAATCGCAAACCGCGTGCACAACAGCCTGGGCGCGAACGCCGCTCGTCCGGATGCAGCCGTCGGATGCGATCTCTACACAGGCTACAGGCAATTACATGGTATTTGGTTCAACCCGAACTGCTTTGCGCCCGCGCCTTTTGGGACCTATGGCAACGCGGGAAGAGACACCATCATTGGTCCCAATCTGTGGAATCTGGATAGCTCGTTGAGCAAAGACTGGAAGGTGCCGACGATCTCTGAGCAATTCAGAATTCAGTTCCGCGCGGAGGCTTTCAACGTCCTGAACCATACGTCATTTCAGAATCCCAACGCGACTGTGTTTAACGCGAATTTGGCGACGGCCAATCCGGCAATACCGACTTCAGGAGTGTCGCCGAATGGCAGCGTTGGGAGAATTACCGCAACGAATAGCCAGCCGCGGCAAATCCAGCTTGCGCTTAAGTTTTTGTTCTGATTTGTAGGGCGGTCCACACCTTCTATGACCGCCCGTATTTCGTGGGTTCATTTCGCAGTTGCTGCAACCACGGCCCGAATCATTCCGTCGGTCTTGCTGTAGAGATACAGTTCGCCCGCAGCATCAATCGCGAACCGCGCATCGGCCCGGCCGTCGCCGGACACGGTTGCGCGCCCGGGCAAGTCCGGATCTTTCCCTCCGCGGGAATGGTACGCCGCCTCGGCAATCGGAAACATCGTGTCATAGAGTTGCTTGTTCAAAAGGATTTTGACTTCATGAATTCGCGCCAGCGTATTCGGCTTTCCATCATCGGCTGCTAACATGTCTGTGTAATCGGCGTACCAGATGCGCCCGGTCGTGATGTCGGTAAATAAGTATTTGCCTCGAAGCACGGGCAGAGCTTTTCCACTGTAGAGAAAGCCAGCGCCGATCGCGTCTCCGCCTCCGGGTTCATGCTTGTACTGAATCACCGGATACGTCGGCACCACCATTTCATTCGTGATATCACTCACCTGAACCGGGATGCGATCAACCGCCGGAAGACTCGTTGTCGTGTTGTCTGGTTTCAGTAATTCGTTTCCTTCGCGTTGAGGGTATCCATAGTTGCCGCCTTTGCGAACGATGTTCACCGTTTCCCACGTATGCAGCCCGACCGAATTGGCGATCAAACGGTTGTTCGCGGGGTTGTCCGGATCAATCGCCCAGTTCAAGCGGTGTGGGTTGCGGAATCCGTAGGCCCAGATTTCGTTGCGTGCGCCTGGCGTCGCAACGAACGGATTGTCGTTTGGAATGCGATAGCGGCCATTTTCGCTGACGGTACTCGTCGCCGTATGCTCGTTCAGGTCCGGGATGATGCGGAGGATCTTTCCTTCGAGATTGTCCAGGCGCTGCGGATTGGGTCGAATACTCGTGGTCGATTCCCCGGATCCGCCGTCTCCGCATTCCAGGTACAAGACACGCCAGTCCGGATCGCCTGCACGCGCGGTGGGGTTGAAAATCATGTCGCCCATCGGGTGCAGTCGCGCGTTCATCTGCACGCGTAGCAATTCGCGCGCTGTTCCTTCGAAAGTCTCATTCGAGATATTCGTATCGGTCCACTCGATCAGCACTCCTTCGTACTGAGTCGGGCCGGGAGTGGGGATGGGCTTGGTTGTCGTGTACCCGGATACGTTCAGACCAGGAAAGCTGGCGTTATCGGGAAGATTCGAACCAGGCGCGGCGGGGTCCTCTGTGTGGACGGTATAGAACTTTCCGTTCCTTCGATAGTCCGGATCGAAATAAAAACCGTTGAGACCGTTTCCATAGCCGGTCTCAAGGAACACCTTGTGAAACAGGCCGGGGTGGCCTTCGCGGCCATTGAAGTCGAGATACGTTGTGAGTTTTTTCGAGTCTTTGGCGAGGATGTACAGCGGACCGTTCAGGTCCGGAACAAACAAGCGATTCGCGCCGCCCGGTTCTTCTCGCAGTCCATTGACGCGCGCGAGCAACGAATCGTTACTCCCTTTGCCATCGACCCGGCCAGTCATCGGCATCGTGGCGTAGTCTTGAATCTCGATGCTGACCTGAGCGGATGCGGGCAGGGCAATAGTGAAAAAGAACACGAACAAAATTAGGTTGATCATATTCGTTCTCCGGGGTGAATTAGAAAACGTATTTC
>QHXA01000547.1 GCA_003222755.1 Acidobacteriota bacterium | reverse complement strand
GCCGAGAACGAGAAGGATCGCGTTCACTTGGGAAAGTGAAGTAGACTTGCATGCTCTCACTCAGAATTAATGGAAAGATGTACACGGTTGACGTCGAGCCGGAGACACTCTGCTGTGGGTGATCCGCGACACGATTGGGCAGAATCAGGTATGTAGTCGCGTGGCTTCCGCCCACGTTACACACTGAGTGATCGAATCAGTTGTTGCCGCGAAGAAGTTTCAGCAGCGCGGCGCGCTCGGCGGCGTCGAGAATTCCATTCTGATTGCGATCGAACAGGCGAAGCGCCTGCTGCAGCCGTGCACGCTGTTGCCCTCCGATCGCCGACGACAAGTCGTCGATATTCAGACCCTCATATAAGAAGGCTTCGAGGTTCTGCAACGCGATCTGCCGTGCAAAATCTCGCGCGTCTTGCGGAGTCGGCAGAAGAACCCCGAGAAAGGCGAGCGCCATTTCGTCAGCCGTTTGCTCGCCCCACCTCACGCGGACGGGAGGATGAGCGGGATTGCGGGGATTGTTTTCGGAGTTATCGAAGACATATTCAAGTTCGATTCTCGTGTCCTTGGGCAACTCGACCGGTTTCTCATATCGATACCTACCCTGCCAGTTAAAATCCCAGTCTTTAATCCAGATCAACGGGACCGTGCTGCCATCGGGTAGATGTGCCGTGATTTTCATGTCCTTCGCAAGGTAGTGGGCGTGAGGAGCAATGAACGAGACTTCAACGTCTCGCGGCAAAACCACCTGTCCTTTAACCACATAATGCGCATCGCCCGGCGGAATATTGATGCGTCCGCCGATGACCGTCGCCGCAGTCCGGCCTTTCTTTGGCGGGCCTGAAAAGATCAGGCCAAGCGAAGACTGATCCGATTCCGGCTTGCCCGATGGGTGGTAATGAATCTGGACGATGATGTCGGAGCCCTGCGGAACGGGCTGTGAATAGTCATCAACGGCGGGTGCCGGGAGCGCACCGGGCGCCCAACCGCCGATGAGACCGGCTCCGGAAACGCCGGCTCCGCCGAAACACGGATAGCTGCCGTCACTGCCTGCTCGCTGGCGAGCAGCGCCGGTGGAGTCCACGAAGATGAGAGCGTGATGCACGATGCGGCGATTGTCCGGCCGAAATTCAAACGCGCTTACAAACGCCTCGTGATCGAGATTCAACGGCATCACGAAACATCGAAATTGATCGGGTCCGTCGGCAGCCAGTGCAAATCTTGAAGGTAGAGTGAAGATGCGATCCGGCTTTCCGCCTTGCCAGCCGTCGGCAAACGCGGGCAGTTCCGGTTTGTCCGCTGGATTTCCTTCCGGTGCGCCGTTCGTCGCCCATTCTTTGATCAATGCAATCTGAGCATCTGTGAGACGGCGTTCGTCGGCGAAACGTCCGTATCCCGGTTCGGGTTTCCACGGCGGCATGTATCGGCGTTCGGTTACGGTCGCAATCAGACTCGCACGCTTTGAAGCATCCTGATACGTCAGGAGCGAGAATGGCGCCACCTCGCCCGGACGATGGCAGATCGCGCAATGCTGATAAAGGATCGGAGCAATGTCCTTGTTAAAGGTCGCTGTGGCGGCGCTGCCGGCAGTTGCAAAAATTATCACTGTGAAGATCAGGACGACTGATCGCTTCATCGGTTTTTCTCGGGATTCACGAAATTGATGCCACAGCCGACCACATCCGTTTTCGTATGTGCGACTGGTTTGCCGGCCAGTACCGCATCAACCGTGTTTCTCAAATCAGATACCGTTGCGGCGGCACGCCGCTTATCAAAATCGACGACGCGATTATCGATACGGCCAAGATAAAGAAGTTGTCCGTCGCTGGATAGCACGGCAGCTTCGGGCGTTGCGGCAGCACCCGTCAGCCGCACGAGTACTTGTCCTGGATCGAGTAACACGGGAAATGAAAAACCAAAATCGTTCGCATGCTTTCGGACTGCCGCGTCGCCAATTGTTGTGTCGGTTTGAACTGCATAAAAGGCGACGCCTCGGCTTGCATAATCGGCGCGAATACGATTCATTTCTGGAACGTAGCTGTTGCTCAAGGGACAATCGGTAGTCGTAAAAAAGACAACAACAGCGCGGCTCTTCGACCATTCGTCTTCGTGATGAACGACACCCGTGGTGTCGCGCAAGGCAAGCCGCGGCAAAGCCGGCATCAGGGCCAACGTAGCAATCACCGCACTGCCGGCCGGCGGCTGCCGTCGTACTTATGCATGCGGACCGCGTGCTCGAACGCGGCGTAGTTGCCGGGCCCCCAGAGCTTCACGAACTTCAGAGGGCTCATTTCGTTATCATCACGTGAACGCCGTCCCAGGCGTCGGGCGGGCGCCGGAGGTACTCGGCGGTCCGGGCCAGGAACACGTGGCTGGGGCCGTCGTGAGGATCGAGGGCCAGCGCCTGCCCGAATGCCGTGGCTGCCAGGCTCCATCGTCCCTCCCGATAGAACGCGAGGCCTTCGCCGAACCGGAGAAACACCTCTCGGCGCTTAGCCGGCAACTGCCCAGCCTCCGCCGCGAGTTCGTAGATCGCAACGGGCTGCGTCTTGCCTTTGACACGGACCCAATCGAGTTCCCGGGCTTCGAAGGCATCGTGCACGCGTTTCCAGGTCTCCTCGCCCAAGATCGTGAGCGTGCCGTACTCCTTGTTGCTGCCTTCCAAGCGCGAGGCGAGGTTCACCGCGTCGCCGAAGATTGTGTAGTTGAAGATTGTATCGGTTCCCATGTTGCCGGCGACCACGTGTCCGCTGTTGATCCCAATGCGCGTCCGCAGCGAGGGAAGCCCATTGGCAGCCCATCGTGCGTTGAGCTCCACCATCTGCCTCTGCATTCCCAGTGCGCCACGGCATGCCTGCCGCGCGTGGGAGTCATCGGGAACCGGGCAGCCGAAATACATCATGATTGAATCGCCGATGAGCTTGTCGAGCGTGCCGCGCTGCGAGAGCAACTCATCGAGCATTTGCTTGAAGTACTCGCCGAGGTGGGCGGTGAGCGCGGCCGGCCCCAGCTGTTCGGCGATCGTCGTGAAGCCCTCGAGATCGCTGAAGAGCACCGTTACCTCGTAATCGCTGCCTCCCAGCTTCAACCGCGACGGCTCTGCGAGCATCTGATCCACGATCGCCGGTGCGACGTAATGCTGAAACGCGCGCTTGATCATTCTGCGCTCCCTTGAAAGGAGCGTGAATCGATAGACGGCAGTCGTCGCGTATGCGGCCACGATCGCGACAGACGGCGCGGCAACCGGCAGCCTGACACCGCGCTCGAGCGCGACAGCGCCGGAGATCACAAGGACACCGATTGCCGACACTATGAGCAACGGGGCCCCGGCCGGTCCTAGCCGGAACATCGCGGCCGATGCTAGCGCGCTTCCAAGGATCGCGAGCAGGAGGACTGACAAACGCCGTCGAAACGGATCAGCAATGAAGCGTCCCCGCAACAGCGCGTCCAGGATGGTCGCGTGCACCTCGACGCCCGCCATGCGGGACGCGACCGGCGTCGTAAAATGATCCGCCACCTCATCGATGGTCGTCGCAGCGAGCGATCGCCCGACGAGCACGTGCTTGCCCTTGAAGATGTCCGAGGGAAGCGCGGCGGGGTCGAGCGCCTGATAATAGGAAACCGTCAGCACTCCGTGGCGCGGTTCGCCGTCGAATCGGAACAACTCGGGAACCTCGAGGCGATCGGGTGGCCCGCTGGAAGCGGCGCGACGCCGGAAGCCTTGCGACCCCGGCCCAAGGAATGCGGAATCGCGCGAGGCGATGGCCAGTGCCAGCGACGGACGTCCTTCCAGCATCAACCAGGCGCGACGCAACACGTTATCAACGTCGTAGGGAATTCGCACGACGCCTTGTGCGGCCGCGGCATCGGCGAGCATCGGAATCGGCTCGGTCCATTGTGTGAGGCCGTAGCCGCGATCTTCGACGACCGCCTGGTCCGTCGCCAGAATGACGTTGCCGGCGCGCCGGATTGCGTCTGCGAAGATCTGGTCGTCGGCCCCGTCGCGGGCGGGCACATCAAAGAGGATGTCGAAGGCCACCGTTTTCGCGCCCCCATTCACGAGTCGATCGACCAAACGGGCGTGCAGCGACCTCGGCCACGGCCACGGTATGCCGATCTCCGCGAACGATGGTTCGTCGATGGCTATCACGACAATGCCGGGGGCGGGAGGCTCGGTGGCAGCCGCGCGCCTGGCCGAGACATCGTAGAGAGCCCATTCGAGCCGTGTGACCGGCCAGGACTGACTCGCCAAAGCGCCTAGCGCAATGCCTATCGCAGCAACGATCGCGTAGGGCCGCGCCAGTAGCGCCCCGTGCTGCGGAAACAACAGCGCGCGCAGCCGCGCACCGCCTACCACAGGCGCCACCGAAACGACAGGATTGCGCGGCGATACGGGAAGAACGGTTCTATGTTGATGCTTTCGATCACACTCGAGAATCGCCGATTGAACGCGTTGGTAACGCGAAGGATGGCGAGGCCTCGCTTGCCCGCGAATTCGTAAGAGGCATCCACATCCGCGAGCAGGAAGCTGCTGCGCGGCAGGTCCGCGATGCGCGTATCGGTGAAGCGCTGCGTGACGTGGGAGGCGGTCAGGCGAAGGAAGAACCCCCCGGGGTGAATCAGATTGATCCCTAGTCGAGACAGATTATCGTACCGATCGAACGCGCGCGCGCCCACACGTAGAAGCTGGTTGTCGGCGAACACAGTGAGGCGCCGCGCAGCGATCCAGTTCGCGTAGATGCTGCCCCCCGCTCCTGAGGCGTCGGCCTCCGGGACAATACTGACGCCCTCCACCAGCAGGAACGGCACGGTCGTGTGGCGGGAGAAGCCGCGCACGGCGAGAAATACGCGCGGGCGGGCGTGCTCGAGCGCGACATCGTATTCCTTTCGGCGGGCGGTGGGAAACTCGTTGCGCGAGACGGCGAACCCAGAGATCGTCGGCGGGGCGAGGGAGTCCCCGGTGGGGTCCCCCGGTAACGTCGTGTTCAACTGGCTGAACCAGGCTGCACGGACCACCGTCGTGGGCGCGAGCCTCCAGGCAATGCCGGCTCTTGGGTTCGTCTCGTGTACTTCAATCGTGCGCTTGTCGAGAAGGTCGCGGTAGCGCACTCGCTGGTGTTCAACCCCGACCATCGCATGGATACGACGCGTGAGCTGGATTTCGTCGCGCAAGCGGCCAACCGCTGACCCGTCGCGGCCGGAGCTTGGGAAATTGAAATCACGGAACTCCGGGCCGATCGAGATTCGCTCACTACACACGCGGTCCTTGTGCTCACGGAACGCCTGATAGCCTACGACGAACTGATGACGTCGGAGCCGCGTCGCCTGCTGAATCTGGAAATCGAGCGAGCGAGAGGGATTGCGGATCGTGCCATTCGACACCGCCTCGAACTGTGACAAGTCGATGCCGACGCACAACGAGGTCAGCGACTCGGCGAGGGACGTCGCCTGTTCCAGGTCGACATGGCGCACCGCCGCCGTCAGCACGGAGCCTGCCCGCCATTCGTGCTTAAAGCCCACCGTAGTCTCCGTCTCCTTGAAGACGTTGGTGCGCCGCGGATCGCGTGTGGTGAACTGCTGGAGGATGACCGGCGCGCCCTCGCCGCGACCGAGCAGGACCGTGTGGTTTTCGGAATCGCCTTCGTCTTCATCGA
>QHXA01000539.1 GCA_003222755.1 Acidobacteriota bacterium | reverse complement strand
CCTCCCACGCGAATGCTTTGTAGTCGCCGGGAGGAACGCGATCGAAATGGAATCGTCCCGAGCTGTCCGTGGTTGTTGTTCGATAAACTTCGGTGCGGCGCCGGATGTTCGGCACCAGGACTACGGAGACGTCCGCAACCGATCCCGGCCGATCTTTCACCACCTGCCCGGCAAGCGCGCCGGCACTCCTACCGATCACGACGTCGAGCGGCGCCGAAGGCTGACTCTCGAGATGTAGCGTTCCGTTCAGAATGTCCGCGTTTCCCAGGCGGATAGACTTGACGTAAGCATTTTGCAAAGCGGGCGGCAGCGTTATCGGGATGCGAACTGGAGTCACATTCAAGAGTGGCGCAATGTTCACTCGATAATCTCCGGCCGACGCCGATATCGTAAATGAACCATTCGGCAGAGGCGTGCTGTATGACAAGAAAGAAGACCGTGGTTCCTCGCGCGGCGGATCGCGACGCAGCGTGATGCGGAGCGCGCCGAGCGATTCGCCGCTAGCGGGTTCGCCGTCGAAAGCAATGCGGCCTGCAATGTTGAAGACCGGTGTCGTTGCTATCGTGAGGTTCTCGATGTCCACGTCGGCGACTTGGAACGTAATCGATCCCTCGCCGCTGGCCGAAGTCGCGTTCACCGTGTATGAACCGGGAAGAAGAAGGAGGTCGAACGTTGCTTTTTCACGGTCGACCTCCGGTTTCTTCACGCCAGGCAGGTCCAGATCCTTCGACATGTCGAGGCTCGCATATTGCGCGGGCCTTCCTGTGATCCCATCGATCACAATGCCTCTGACGTGTCGCGCCCTAACAGGCGCGATCATGATGTTAGCTCCACTGACCTCCGAACCCGCGCGAATATCGATGCTCGACGCCGATTGCTCATCCGTTGTGCCGCCAAAAAAGACCGGCGCGTAGCGCTCCGATTCCGATTCAGGTTCCGGCTCGAATCCTCCAACTGCAGGATCGGACTTCGCCGCGGAGTGGAATGTGCCAACTGCGGATGTTGTGCTGACGGAGACGGATATTCCAATGACGTTGGCCATTCGTCGCAGCATGCCTTGGGCCTTGGGATGGACCGCGGAGACGTAATAGCGTCCCGGCGCGAGCGAGAAAAGCCGGTACTCACCGAGATCGTTCGTAACAGCCGATTGAACCGGCGTCAATATCCTGCGGCCTTCCGGATACGAAGCCTTCATCGCCAGGATTTCGACATTACCGACGGGTTGCCCGTTGGCGTCATGGACGCGCCCGGAAATCGCGCCGGCCTGTGTCATCGGCAATTCGATTTCGGCACGTGCCTGACCGGTGGCAACGGTAATTGCAAGTGGAGATCGAACGTACCCGCGGCGGGTCACAGTAAGGCGATAGCGTCCCGGCGCGACGTTGTCGAATCGGAAGCGTCCGTCGTCTTCGGTTGTGAGCTTGTCCAGGATCCCAGCATTTTCCTGATCCCGTCGAAGTTCCACGGTTGCCTTCGAAAGCGGCTCGTTCGTACCTTTCTTGATGACGATGCCTTGAAGCGGCAAGGCCTGCATTGCCAACGTCAGTAGCGCGCTCCCCAAAAGATTCATGGAATCACCGGCAGTTGAATGTTTTCGTTGGTCCCTTCGTTAATGTGAATCGACCGGCCGGCATTTTCATACGTGCTGATGAAAGCCGGATCCTGCCAGGCACCGGCTTCGACATCGTCCCACGCGAACAGCTTGTACTCGCCCGGCGTCACGCCCTGCATTCGGAAACGGCCCGTGTTGTCCGTGGAAACGATCTTGTACAGATCGGTTCGTTGGCGCAACCGCAAGTCCGGCACCAGTACCACCGTTCGATTGGAGAGCAGTTGCTGCCGTGCGTTAACGACCGATCCTTCGATCTTTCCTGCGCTCGCTCCAATGACAATTTCGAGAAGGCCTTCAGGCGGACCCGAAATATGAAGCCCGTCGTTCAGGATATCGGCATTACCCAGGCGCATCGACTTAATGTAGCTGTCGGGAGGAACGCGTTGAAGGGTTACGCGAAAATCTCCGGGAACGATACCTTCGACCGTAAACGAACCCTCCGCAGCCGCCGGCGGGTTGAAGCTGAGGCCGCCACCCGCCATTCCAAGGACTGGAGGATCGCGAATCAAACTCGCGATCCCCGGAAATGACCGGCTGCCACCCTCCATAATGAACCGTCCCGAGAGCTTGAACTCTGATGTAACGACGATAGACAGATTTTCGATATCTTTGTCCGCCATTTCGGCGCTGCTGACGCCGGTCAACACCCTTAGTCCTTCTCCGGCACGGGTTCTTGCGAAGATTTGATATGACCCAGCAGGCACGCCGGCAATATCGAACAAACCCTGGATGTTTGATAGCGCGGTCGCAATCGTGAAGTAGGGATCGATGGTGCGCGGTACCGCACTGACGGTCGCCTGCCCGACAGGCTGTCCGGTTGTGCGATCGATGATTCGGCCTCGAATGTGGTGAGGTCGAGCGAGCCCGATATCGGCCGCCAGGTCCACGCCGCCGACTGCCGTGCCGGCAGCTACTGAAATCGGAGCCGCTGCCTGCGGATCGAGAGTGCCCGGATAGTACGTCGGCAGATACATTTCTTCCACGACCTTGCCCGTTTTCAATCTGCGAGTCGTGACGGACGGACCTGTGGCCTGTTCGAAGGTCCCAAAACGCATGGGAGGTGTGATGTGCACAGCAGCAGCGTTGTAAGAATTCGGCTGCCCCATGTTCGCTGCAACTTTGGCAATATCCGGCTTTGCGCTGACGTAGTAACGGCCCGGCGCAAGCCAGAACAAACGGTACTCACCGCGATCGTCAGTCGCGACCGCCTGAACGATGGTCAACGTTCGGCGCCCATTCTTATAGAGAGACCGCATTGCCATGACCTGCGCGTTTTCGAGAGGTTCTCCGTCCCGATCATAGACCCGGCCCGAGATAGAACCCGTGGGCGGCATCGCAAGCTGAATTCCCGTCATCTTTTGGCCAGCGGCGATTTCGAAGTTGATCCCTTG
>QHXA01000538.1:3470-6778 GCA_003222755.1 Acidobacteriota bacterium | reverse complement strand
GATGACTGGTGCCGGGACTTGTGAATACGTTTTTGGGACAAAAAGCAGGATAATCCTGACGCTGCGCAAGGACAGACCTGCAGGACAAGATCAAAGGAATCCTTGGCGGATTGCTCGGTGGAAAGCAGGAACCAGAGAAGAAGTGAGCACAGATAGCGTACTCAGAAAACGGGAAATCGTGCACGTAGCCCGCGGCTAGGTGTACATTGCGAAATCACTATGGCATTAGCATCGGGCACAAAGGTAGGGCCATACGAAATCCTCGGGCCGCTCGGAGCGGGCGGAATGGGAGAGGTGTACCGTGCGCACGATACGCGGCTCAATCGCGATGTCGCGATCAAGGTGCTGCCGGCCAGCCTTGCAAGGGATCCCGAACGGCTGCGGCGTTTCGAGCAGGAAGCGCGCGCGACGGGCGTTCTGAATCATCCGAACATTCTGGCGATTTACGACATCGGCGCACACGATAACTCTCCTTATATCGTTTCCGAATTACTGAACGGTCAAACATTACGCGAGCGCCTCAGCGACTCGCCGCTTCCGATCCGCAAAGCAACCGAATATGGGATCCAGATCGCGCACGGGCTTGCGGCTGCTCACGAAAAGGGAATCGTGCACCGCGATCTCAAGCCGGAGAACATATTCGTTACGAATGAAGGCCGGGTGAAGATTCTGGACTTCGGATTGGCAAAGCTTACGGAGCCTGCGGGACCTGCTTCCGAAGTTCGTACTGTTGCGAGCGCAACGGATCCCGGCGTCGTTCTTGGGACTGTGGGATACATGTCTCCCGAACAGGTGCGCGGAAAAGCCGTCGATCATCGATCCGATATTTTTACCTTGGGCGCAATTTTCTACGAGATGGTTTCCGGCAGCCGCGCATTCCGCGGAGAATCCGGCGTCGAGACGATGAACGCGATCCTGAAGGAGGACCTGCCCGATCTTTCAAGCCGGCTCTCGAATGTTCCTCCTGCTCTCAATCGTCTTGTTCGGCGCTGCCTTGAGAAGAATCCGGATGAACGATTCCGCTCGGCGCACGACGTGGCATTTGCCCTCGACGCGCTATCGGAGTCGTCGATCGCCCTGGCTCCGGCCGCGGCTTCCGACACAAAACGTGCGCGAAGGACGCCGGTCATCACGGCTGTCATCGCTCTGCTGTTGATGGTTATCGCATTTGCCGCCGGCCGGAGATCCCTGCCTGGTGCGGGTTCGTCCGGCTCGGTGCCGCCGTCCTTCCAGCGTTTGACGTTCCAGCGCGGTACGATTCGTTCAGCGAGATTCAGTCCGGACGGGAAAAGTGTTCTTTACGGCGCGGCATGGGACGGCGATCCACTTCGAATTTTTGTCACCCGTCCGGAGAGTCCGGAATCGACGAGATTTCCACTGCCCGACGGTGACATCCTTTCCATCTCATCCACGGGTGAACTCGCGGTTTCGCTTGGCCGCAAATTCAATGTGTGGCTAAGCAGCGGAACGCTCGCGCGGTCGCCGCTGGTCGGCGGCTCTTCGCGTGAAATTCTGAATGGCGTATCGACGGCGGACTGGTCTGCCGATGGAAAGGATCTCGCAATCATCCGGCGGGTCAATGATCACGATCGCATTGAGTATCCCATCGGTAAAGTCCTGATCGAAACGGCGGGTTACTTCAGCCACATTCGCGTGTCTCCGAAAGGGGATCACATCGCATTTCTGGATCATCCTTTCTATGGCGACAATCGCGGAACCGCGGCAGTGATCGATCTGCAGGGAAAGAAGACAACCCTTTGCGAAGAAATGGCCGCCATTGAAGGTTTGGCGTGGAATCCGAGCGGGGGTGAAGTGTGGTACACAGGGTCCATACATGGCGAGAAATTCTCCCTCTGGGCAACCAATCTCTCGGGCAAATCGCGGAGGATTCTGCAAGCCCCAAGCGACTTGACCGTGCACGATGTCGCGCCGGACGGGCGAGTCCTGCTTGCAGGGGACCGTCAAGATAGCGCCATCTTTGGCCTGGCTCCGGGCGACACCAAAGAACGCAGCTTGAATGCGCTGAGCGTTGCGAATGTGAGCGATATCACTCGCGATGGCCGGTTCATCGCATTGACGGAGTTCGAGGCGGGCGGACTCAATTATGGCGTGTACGTGCGCCGGACGGATGGATCCACGCCGGTTCGAATCGGCGAAGGAGTGGCCTGGGGCTTTTCGCCGGATGGAAAGTCATTGATCGCCACCACATTCACACCGCCGGCTCTTTTCGTATTGCCGATCGGCGCCGGTGAACCGAAACGCTACTCCATCGGACTCGACCAATTCCAGACCGCGCAGTTTCTCACCAACGATCGAATCGTCGTCATTGGAAATGCCGCAGGGCGGCTATCGCGCGCATACGTCATGAACATCAACGACGGCAAGCTGCAGCCGATCACGCCGGAATTTTCAGTACACCAATATGAAATCGGCGCGAACGACATACCCGTGCTTATCTCGCCGTTGCTTGTTTCCCTCGATGGCAGTCGCATGATGATTAAGGATGGCGCCAAGGTAACCATTTACTCGCCAACCGGCGAAAAACTTGGATCGGTTCAAGGCATTGAGCACGGCGATCAAATGTTGCAATGGGCATCCGATGGTAAAACGATTTTCATCAGCAACCCCGAACACTCGAAGGCGCGCATCTTCCGGCTCGATCCCGTTACCGGCCGGCGCACACTTTTCCGCGAAATTGCGCCTTTGGACCCGGCCGGCTTCTTGAATTCTCCGAGGGTCGTGATTACTCCCGATGGCAGTGCCTACGCGTACGACGGCTTTCGAATGCTGTCCGATCTTTACCTGGTGGAAGGCCTGAAGTAGCTGTTGTCAACGAGCTGACTAGTGTCGGAGCAGAGCCACATTAGCACGGCGCGTCACCGATGGATGGACCACCGGATTGCGACAGGACATATAGCTGTGCCGTTTTCAGGACGCAATTAAGCCTTAATGCTGTTTTACCGGCTTCTCGCGAACTTCAGAATGTCACTCTTGCGACAACCTGTCCGGATCGAGGCTGCGATCCGGCGCCGTTGACCCAATTGACATATCCGTAGCCGCCGGTCAGCCGCTGGGAGATGTCCCTGGTTGTCGGCGCAAGCGGGTTGGCGCCGGTCAGCACGGTAAAGCCACCAGTCTTGACCGAAATTGGACTGGACAGGTACAGGCGATTGAACACGTTCTGGAATTCCGCACGTACCTCAAACTTGACGTTCCGCTCCCGATTCACGAAAAAGATGCGGCCTACGCTCAGCGCTTCCGAGGGCTGCCTTTGCCAACGGTAATCGATCAGATAAGGCGCAGTGGTT
>QHXA01000538.1:0-3446 GCA_003222755.1 Acidobacteriota bacterium | reverse complement strand
GTAAACGCCACTTGTCCCGTCAGCCCGCGCGAGAACCGCTGCGTCGCTTTCGCCTGCAGCGAATCGTACCAGGTATCGCCGAGAGGCGGTCCGAGGAACGGTGGGATTCCCACCCACTGCGGATGTGGCCGCAGCGTCTGAATCAGTGATTGATCAGGCGGAAATCCAGGATACACGTTGTTCGGATTCGCCAGGTTCGGGAACCGGGCGATGACCTGTGGTGAGCGAATGGGCAGGAGCAAAAGGGCCCGGTCGTTGGCATTCGTGATGTCGAGTCCGGAGACTGCCTTGAGGCTATCGGGTGTGAGTGAATTGTAGTTTTCCTTTGCCAACAGCGGCGCAGTCCACCACACACCACGGTTTCCAACATAAGCAGCCTCCACCATCAGATTGTTTGCGAGCTGATGCTGCAGACCGATGCTCCAGTGTATCTGTCGAGGAGGACGTCCGGCGTTCCGGTCGATCGAGATGAACGTAATTGAGGTGGCCGCAAGCCGGGAGCGATTTCGTAGGGATATTTCTGAGTGAAATCCGGGAAAGAAACTGTCGGATTGCCAAACCGGTTGCCGGAGGCGAATGGATTTCCATCTGCCAAGGCGTATTTGTTTTGTCCATATCCCGGAACGCCGAGACTGTAGAAATCAGCCACTGCTGTCCCGCTCTTGTAGCGTCGCCGGTTGCGATCCTATCCGTGAAGGGAGTGCCCGCATTCAGACCCTCGTTCACGAAGTAGTCGAACGCTGCTCCGTGGAACTGATTCGTCCCAGACTTCATCGTGTAGTTGAAATAGCCGCCACCGGCCTGGCCGTATTCAGCAGCATAATTGCTGGTCTGCACTAAGAATCAGCAAGAATTACAAAGCGGGCCCAAAGCTGTGGGGCGGGCTTTTACGCCCGCACCCACAAGCACTACTTCAGAACCTCAACCGCGCCACGATTTGGCCGGTGCGCGGTCTGGCGCCGGCTCCGTTGATGTAGTTCACGAAGCCATAGCCACCGGTCACATAGCCCGTCGAAGCGGCGGTTGTTGTGTTTGCGGCAGGGTTTGTTGCAGTGGGACTGCTCAAGAATAGGCGGTTGAACACATTCTGGAACTCGGCCCTGACGTTCAAGGTAACCTTGTTTTCCGAGGCCAAGTGGAAATCGCGGCCCACACTGAGCGCCTCCGACGGTTGGCGCTGCCAACGGTAATCATCGTAGTACGGCGCGGTCTGGGAGAACTGCCCCGGCAGCGCGTCCTGCCACGCAGTCTTATTCAGCACCAACCCGTTGGGATCCGTTGGATTAATACAATGACAATTCGGATCCTTCAAAAAGAAAGGCTGGCCTGGAACTCTATTCCAGTACGTTGTGGCGCCTCCGAACGTTGCCGGATTGTTTGCACGAGTCAACTGAGTGAAAAGCCCGTTGTTGGAGGCTGGAACTCGGATCAGGTCTCCGCTCTGATAACGGAGCACTCCGCCAATGGTCCAATCATGCACCACACCCGACAACAGTTTCATTGCCATGGAACTCGAATTGATTTTCGGCGTTGTGTAGTTGAAGTTGACCACTAAAGCGTGTGGATGCCCAAGACTTGAAAGCTGCTTGTTCTGGTTTCGATTGTAGACGTCGTTGACGAGCGGCGACTGAACCGTCAGATATGAAGTGTCGCCGTTCAAGGACCAACTCCTTCGAGAACGTATACGCCCCGCTCACCGTGAGACCATGGGAGAATCGTTGGACAACCTTTGCCTGAAGCGAGTCATACCAAGTGTTGCCAAGCGGCGGCCCCAGGAACGGCGGTATTCCAAGCCATTGCGGATATGGCCGCAGCGCCTGATTGAGCGGCTGAGTGGCCGGGAAACCGGGATAGACGTTATTCGGATTGGCCAGGTATGGAAAACGCGCGATCACATTGGGCGAACTGATCGGCGTCGTCAACAGAGTGCGATCGGCGGCGCTATTGATATCGATGCCCATCGTCTTGAGTTCATCGATCGTCAGTGCATTGTAGTTTTGCGCCTGCAACGTAGGCGCCGACCACCATACTCCGCGATTGCCGACATAACCGACATCAACCAACAAATTGGAAGTCAGTTCGCGCTGGAGATTGAGGCTCCACTGCAAAATCCGAGGCGGCCGTCCCGCGTTGCGGTCGATGGAAATAAATGGGGATTGGGGCGGCCGGACGCCTGGAGAAACTTCAAATGGATAGTGAGGCGTGAAATCGGGCCACACGATCGGTGGATTGCCAAAGCGGTTGCCGGGCCCAAAAATGTTGCCGTCTGACAGTTGGCTGAAAGTCTCCGAGAATGGTGCCGAAGGCGAATAGAAGTCTGGAACGCTATACGACAGATATGCATTGTCCGCAGACGTCCCATACGCCAGAGCGCTTCCTGCCCGTAGAACCGTCTTCGGCATAAGCTGATACGCCACCGAGAGGCGCGGTCCGAATGCCCAGGGGTAGTTCTTATTGAATTGGCAGTGGCAATCTCCTTCGTAGTCCACGGCCCCGGGCCGGCCCAGAAGAGGATTGACCTTGTTAAAATTGGCGCTTTGCATGCGGCCATACTGCTCGCGATACAGCGTGGCGTAATCATAGCGGAGGCCATAGTTGACGGTCAGCTTACGCGTGACCTTCCAGCTATCCTGAGCATAGAAGGCCATCATATGCCTGCCTAGCCGCGCATCGGTAAGCTGTGAAAGCGTCATACCGCTGGTACGGCCCAACATGAAACTGGCAAAGCCGAAACCCGTATTGCTGTTTAATCCCCGTCCATTTTCCCAGGTGCCAACACCTGTCTGAGAATTTCCAAATCCAATCTGCCCATTGGCGCGCGTGTAGTTTATGGTTTGGATGCCTTCCACGATCAGATCGGCACCCACCTTCATGCTGTGGTTTCCCTTCACCCATGTGAAGGTAACATTCGCTGTCGGCTTCGTATCGTAGTTCTGGGCTGCGAAACCCGGCCCAAGAGCGACTGTGGTGGCTCCCGCTCCGAAGCCCCCGAAAGTTCCACTTCCGATTCCGCCGATATTGGGGAATTGATCGACATAGAAACTGCTCCTCCAAGCCAGTTCGCTCTGCTTGAATACCGCCGTGGGAATGGACGCTCGCTGATAGGTACGCACAAGACCGACGCCCACGTGCAAAACCTGTGTCGGAGAAACAGTCCGGTCATAGTTGAGCCGGTATGTGTAGGAATTGTTCAGCGTTGGTGCGGCGGTTGACCAGACCTGCGTGAAACCATTGAGGCCGGGCGAGCGCTGCCGGTTGTAATTAAAGTAGAAACTTAGCTTGTTATTCGCATTGATATTGTGATCGATCTTGAAACTTGGAACGGTGGTGTGATTAAAAGTCGAATATCCCGGGATGACGTAATTGTTGATAAGGTCGCCGTTCGTTGGCAGCGGGAGCAGGTCCAGAATCTGCTTTGACACGGGATCGAAGAGGCTCGGATCAAT
>QHXA01000536.1 GCA_003222755.1 Acidobacteriota bacterium | reverse complement strand
AAACCCGTGACCGTGTTTTTCGCTTCTACCGTTGCCCCGGGAATCACAGCGCCGGTCGCGTCCGAGACGGTGCCCGTGATCGTTCCACGGTCGGTCTGCGCGAATGCGGCGAAAGACCATATAAGTAGACACACGACTACCAACAGTAAATGCAATCTCATCGTCTTCTTCTCTCCTTGGCAAGGGGTGAAACAGCCACCTTCTATCTCAAAGGGAGTCGGCAAAGAAGTGGGGGTGAAATCCTCTACCGACCATCCGCTCGTCGGGCAATTTAATGATGCGGACTCTATCGTCAACTGCCGTGCGAAGGCAATAGAAACGTTAGATTTCAAAACTTTTACCTTTGATGTTGCCATCCCG
>QHXA01000537.1 GCA_003222755.1 Acidobacteriota bacterium | reverse complement strand
TCAAACGCGGCTCCATGGAAACTATTGCCGCCGGATTTCATGGTGTAGTTGAAGAGGCCGCCGCCGCCCTGTCCGTACTCGGCATCGAAGCTGCTCGTCTGGACTGTCAGCTCCTGCATCGCATCCACGCTCGGCTGGTTGATTTGGTTTTGTGCGCGCCATAGGCCATTCGTCGCATCTTGTCCCTCGATACGGATGGTCTGAGAATTGGATGGCATTCCGTTAACTCGAAGATTGGAATCGTTTGCGAAGGAAGTGCCCGGCATTAGCGTGATCGCAGATAAGGGATTTCGGACGCCAGCGCCTCCCGCCCCTATCGAGAGCACTGGAAGGCTCACGAGCGTGTCTGCGTTCACGTTGTGACTGATGTCACCGCTTTCGGTCTTGAGCAGAGGAGCCGCTGCTTCAACCGTCACCTGCTCCGCGGCTGTGCCAACTTCCAGAGCCGCGTCGATACGCGCGATTTGTGTTGCCGTGATGGTGACGCCCGTACGCACAAACTTCTTGAATCCGGGAAGCGT
>QHXA01000025.1:284-13085 GCA_003222755.1 Acidobacteriota bacterium | reverse complement strand
GAAAACCCAACGTGGACATTACACGCCAGCGGAAAGCTTGGGCACGGCGGACGTGACGAAGCTTGTTCTGTGGACCTTCAAGCTATTATGACGCGCTGCGCGGCCGAGATCCCGGCCGCGGAGTGTTACCGAACTTTCGAAGAGTTCGGGGTTCGATTCGCAAACGCATTTTGCGGAATTGCGAAACTGTGGCGCGGTGAAAATGAAGCCCTCGGCCGAATCGAATTACCCGCTGGTATCGAACTATCTGAAGATCGATACCAGATTCACCCTGCTTTGTTGGATGCGGCGTTTCAAGTGTTGATCGGTGCGATCCGGCCGGTTGAAGGTCTTTACCTGCCGACATTATTAGAAGGCGTGAAATTGCATCACCGGCCCGGCAGACGCTTTTGGAGTCATGTACGAATTCGCCACCACAACACTACCCAGGTCGAAGCCGCGCTTGAATTAATCGATGACGCGGGCAATATTGCGAGACGTTATGTTGCCAGCTCATTGAGAAGCATCAGCCGTCTGAAATAAACAAGGTTGACGATTGGCTGTACGAATTGCCGTGGGAGGAAAACGATCTGCAGGTTGCGCCGCTCCAGCAGTTCAACCTGAACATTAATCCACGCCAAATCGCCGAAACAATGGAGCCCACTCTCGATCGCCTTTCGCGAGACTGGAACTCCACGGACTATGCCAGAACGGTTGAACCCAAACTCAACGCGATAGTTTTGAGATTTATCGCTGCTGCATTCGCGAAGCTAGGCTGGAACCCAGATGATGGTGCATCTAGCTTCGTCGAATTGCCGGAATCGCTTGGAATCGCGCATCAACGCCGTCGCTTGTTTGCGAGATTAACGGAAATTTTTCGAGAAGGCTCGCGATACGTCGATTCCACACCTGTTGAGCTTGTCTGCGAGCGAGTGCAATCCGAGCACCCGGACTGCCGGGTCCTCGTTGAGATGTTGAAACGCTGCGGGGCTCGCCTAGCTGAGGTTTTGCGAGGAGAAGTCGATCCTCGGGAGATCCTCTTCACACCGGATGCACTCACAGCCTGGAGTCAGTTCTTCTCCGAACTACCGTGGTATTGCTTTTACAACAGCATTGTTGCCGAGGCTATTGCGATTGTCGCGCAGAGTGTGCCTCGGAACACAAAGCTGCGCATCCTGGAAATCGGCGCCGGCACGGGTGGAACAACGTCATTCGTATTGTCCAGGCTTCCGCTGGGCGAAGTGGAATATCTCGTCACCGATATTTCTCCGTTCTTCCTCGCTCACGCTCGCCAACAGTTTGGAAACAACTCAAACGTGCGATTCTCTGCCCTCAATATCGAAAGGGATCCTGCAGCCCAACTGGAGCAGCAGACTTTCGATGTCATTCTTGCGGCAAATGTCCTTCACGCGACTGCAGATCTGAGGGTTGCCCTTCGAAACATGAAGCGGCTCCTGTCCCCGGGAGGTATCGCAGTACTCCTGGAGGGCACACGAAAGATGGCCTGCACTGATCTCATCTTTGGTGTAACGGAGGGATGGTGGCGCTTTAGGGACTTGGATCTCCGCCCGACGCATCCTTTGCTCAACGAGCAACAATGGCGGACACTGCTGAACGAAGTCGGTTTCGAAAATGTGGAGAGCATTTCCGGAACGAAAGGACAAGAAGGCGCAGATCAGGCCGTCGTAATCGGCCGGGCCCCAAATCTGCAAACGGCTGAGAAAAACTGGCTGATCTTTGCTGATGCAAAGGGGGTAGGCGAAAAGATTGCCGGAGTTCTAAGGAACCGCGGTGATTCCTGTACAGTCGTCTCTTCAGCAAACCAGTATCGCCGCCCCGAAGGACTGGTGTTCGAGATCTCGCCGACTAGCACCGACGATATATCACGTCTGCTCGATGAGATTGGATCAGGATTCGATGGCGTGATTCACTGCTGGAGCATCGATGCTCCCCTGCCGGATCGCGTGACTACATTTGAGCTAATGAATTTCCAGCAGGTCGCATGCGGCAGCGTCCTCAGCCTTATTCAGAATTGCGAGAAGCGTGGATTGGTGATCCCTGCCATTTGGCTGATCACCGCCGGTTCACAGCTACCAGATCATGAGAAAGAACCACCAAACGTTTCGGAAGCCCCGCTGTGGGGTTTGGGCCGTGTGGTGACGAACGAGCAAGCAGCCCTGCGTTGCCGGATCGTTGATCTTTCGACCACGCCTTCGATAGAGGAGATCCAGTCACTGGTGGTGGAAATCCACGGCGATGATGTCGAAGAAGAATTGGCGTTTCGAGGGAGCAAACGATTCGTTAGGAGACTGCGCAGAACCTCCATCCGTATGCACGGCAATCCGCCAGAGGAGCGCGAACTTTCACCAGAATCGTCGGCATTTGGGGTAGAGATCACGTCGCCGGGTTCACTCGAGACTCTGATACTGCGCGAGAAAGAGATAGGGATTCCAGGCCCGGATGAAATTTCGATCCGCGTCATGGCGTCGGGTATCAACTTCAGAGACGTGATGCTGGCGCTGGGTATGCTGCCACTTAAATTCTTTGACGCAGTTGGCGGCCGTCCTCCGCTCGGCTGGGAATGTTCCGGAATTGTGACGTCGTGTGGGCCCAATGTCGTGGCTTTTCGACCGGGAGACGAAGTCATTGCTGTCGCGACTGACACATTGGGATCGCAAGTGAAAACGTGGGCGGGATTCGCGGTAAAAAAACCACCGCATCTCAGCCACGAGCAAGCGGCAACTATGCCCATCGCGTTTTTGACAGCTCATTACGCCCTGGACCACTTGGCAAAACTCCGCGCGGGAGAACGCGTACTCATCCACGCAGCGAGCGGTGGTGTTGGCACTGCGGCTATTCAGGTTGCCAAACGAGCCGGAGCGGAGATCTTCGCCACGGCAGGCAATGATGAAAAACGCGCGTACCTGAAGTGCCTGGGCGTCCATCATGTCATGAATTCTCGCTCGCTTGCATTCGCCGACGAGATCCTACAGCTCACCAAGGGCGACGGCATCGACGTGATCCTTAACTCGCTCGCAGGCGAAGCAATTCCAAAGGGCCTTTCGCTCCTTCGTCCTTGCGGCAGGTTTATCGAGATCGGAAAACGTGACATTTACCAAAATTCGCCGCTTGGACTTCTCCCTTTCGAAAAGAATCTGGCGTTCTTTTCCGTCGCGCTGGATCTGCTCTTCAACCAACGGCCGGGCTTGATCAGTTCTATGCTTCACGACATCGTCGAAGAGGTATCGCAAAAAAACTTACAGCCTCTACCGTACACCGGTTTCGACCTCGCCGAGGCAGAACAGGCATTGCGCTTCATCGCTCAGGCCAAACACATTGGGAAAGTTCTCCTGACAGTTCGTGCGCCGCAGTACCGTGTGAGCTGTCACAGCGAACCCGAACTTCTGCGCTCTAACGCGACATATCTCATTACAGGCGGGCTCGGCGGCTTCGGTCTTGCCGTTGCCGATTGGATGGCGAAACAAGGCGCGGGAAATATTGTTTTGATGAGCCGCAAAGGGGAACCGGCCAAAGAGAATGAAGCGGCCCTGAGGAAATTGCGGCAATCGGCTGCGACGGTAACAGTATTTGCGGGAGACGTCAGTCAAGAGAACGACGTCGCTCGTATTTTGGATTTCATACAGAAGCAACTACCGCCTCTGAAAGGCGTCGTTCATGCGGCCATGGTCCTCGACGATGCACCACTTTTGCGCATCACTCCGGAGCGATTGCAGAGCGTGCTGGCCCCGAAGGTTGCCGGCGCATGGAACCTGCATAAGCTGACGTCCGGCAACGCGCTGGACCTTTTCATTCTCTTCTCATCGATCACGTCCGTCTTTGGTACCGCCGGACAGGGAAACTACGCTGCCGCAAATGCATTCCTTGATGCGCTTGCCGAATATCGGCGGGCTCTCGGTCTGCCGGGCCTCTCGATTAACTGGGGGACTCTTTCCGAAGTAGGCTACGTGTCTTCCCGCGAAGACGTCCGCAGGTATCTCGCACGGCAGGGCGTGCAAGGTTTTACGACTGAGGAGGCCCTCTCGGCACTGGATGCGCTCCTTCGTCACAATTTTTCACAGGCCGTTGCTGCGCGCATTGACTGGAATACATGGTCAAGTGTGGATCCAGCACTTGCGGCTGTAAGAAAATCACAGCGCTTGTCTCACTTTTATCAGGTTGAAAAGCAGCCGGAATTCCTGAAGAGAAGTGAAGAACCAGAATCCATGCTTGCGGCGCTACGTGGAATCGAATCTCAGGATCGCCCAAGCTGGCTGGAAAACTACATCATCCAGAAAACTGCAAAGGTGTTGGGCAGTTCGCCTGACAAAGTTGATGCCGAATCGCCGCTGACCCAAATGGGTTTTGACTCACTGATGGCAGTAGAACTGCAAACAAACCTGAAGCGAACGTTTGGTGTGGCTTTACCGGTCGTGAGACTTCTGGAGGGGATAGGAATCCGGCAACTCGCAAAAGCGATCCTCGAGCAACTCGCGCTAGATGGTTCCAGTCCTGCATCGACTTCGGAACAGCCCCAGAATCTCCCTCGAGAGCAGGCCGTAGAATGTCCGCTCTCATTTGAGCAGCGCCGGTTGTGGTTTCTGGATCAGTTGCAGCCCGGCAATCCCGCCTACAACGTCCCCGCAGCAGTACGCCTTTGCGGGCGCCTCAATCGGCGTGCGCTCGAAGAGAGCCTGAACGAACTTGTGCGGCGGCACGAAGCGCTGAGGGCCACAATCAGGGCGGCTGGTGGACAGCCCGTGCAGGTGATCTCGCAGACGTTCGCTGTCACTCTTCCTATGGTCGACCTCCGGCACCTGCCGCAAGCTGAACGTGAAACCGAGGCCCTGCGGCTCGCCAATGAAGAGCGACAGAAGTCTTTTGACTTGATGCGAGGCCCGCTTCTCCGAACGACATTACTCCAACTGGACGAGCAAGAGCATGTGATCCTCTTGACGATACATCACATCATCGTGGATGCCTGGTCCATGGCCGTGATTGTGAAGGAAGTGGCGGCACTCTACGCGGCCTTCTCTGCCGGTCTGGATTCTCCTCTTTCAGAACCCGCCATCCGATACACCGACTTTATACGCCGTCAGCACGAGATGATTCAGGGTGAACTCGTGCAGACTCAGATCGCGTATTGGAACAGAAGATTGGCTAATGCGCCATCTGTACTGAAGCTGCCATGGGATTATCCCCGGCCTCCTGCACAGACATTTCGCGGAGCGAGCGACTCGTTTGAACTTTCCGAAACACTTTCCGACGGTTTGCAAGAACTGAGCCGGCGTGAGGGCGTCACGCTGTTCATGACTCTAGTAGCGGCCTTTCAGATTCTTCTTCATCGCTATTCCGGTCAAGACGATATCAGCGTGGGCACGCCTGTTGCGAATCGCAATCGAGCCGAGGTGGACGGGCTAATCGGTTGCTTCGTTAATTCTGTCGTGATCCGCACCAACCTCGCGGGTAATCCCACATTCCGAGAACTATTGGGCCGAGTGCGTGAGATCGCGCTTGAAGCGTATGCTCATCAGGACGTGCCTTTCGAAAGCGTTGTTGAGGCTGTGGACCCGCTCCGAGATCCCAGCCAAACACCGCTCTTTCAAGTCATGTTTGTCCTCCACAATGTTCCCATGCCGGCGATTGAGCTGACGGGCTTAAAACTGACTCCACTGGACGTCGAAAGCGGGACGGCGACGTTTGATTTGACGCTGGTGATGCAAGTCGGAGAAAAATTACGCGCTTCGGTGGAATACAACACGGATCTGTTCGAGGCTGCCACGATCCGTAGAATGATTGGACATTTCATCAATCTGCTGGAAGGAATCACATCCAACCCTGGACAACGCATCTCTCATCTGCCGCTATTGAGTGAAAGTGAGCGGCGGCAGATGCTCATGGAATGGAATGATACTCGCACCGCCTACGATGGTTCATGCATTCATCAACTGTTCGAGCTACAAGTCGAGCGAAGGCCAACTGCGATTGCGGCAGTTTTTAAGAACCAACATCTGACGTATCAGCAGCTCAATGAACGCAGCAATCGACTGGCGACTCGTCTTCGGAACCTTGGCATAGGTCCGGGAGTATGTGCCGGCATCTGCGTAGAGCGCTCGTTGGAGATGATCATTGGGCTTCTGGGTATTCTGAAAGCCGGCGGAGCTTATATTCCGCTGGATCCAACTTATCCGAAGGATCGCTTGCAGTTCATACTGCACGATGCTCAGCCGCCCGCCTTGTTGACTCAGCAAAGATTCCTGAAAAAGCTCACGCCGGCTCGGGCGAGTGTAATTTGTCTGGACGCAGATCAGGATTGCATTGCAGAAGAGCCGCTGGAGAAGTTGACGAACAGAGCAACCCCGGATGACCTTGCCTACATCATGTATACGTCCGGATCTACCGGTTCGCCCAAAGGTGTCATGATCAGCCATCGGGCTATTTGCAATCAGATACTCTGGCGGCAGACGGCGTTCCCACTTTCAGATTCAGACGCCGTCCTCCAGAGGACTTCTATCAGCTTCGATCCATCGGTGTGGGAGCTGTTCGCGGCCTTGGCTACAGGAGCACGGTTGATCATTGCGCCGCCTGACGAACGTTTCGACTGCGTCTCGCTTGTGAATCTGATCGTGGAGTGTGGTGTTACGACTCTTCAGGTCGTTCCATCGATGCTTCAGGCGTTGTTGGAAACGCCAGGATTCGGAGACTGTTGTTCGCTCAAGCGAGTTTTCTGTGGTGGAGAGGTGTTGCCGTTGAAGCTACAGCAGTGCTTCTTTGAGGTTTTCGAAAACGTCGACTTGATCAGCCTCTACGGACCGACTGAAGCCTCGATTGATGCCTCTTTTTGGAAATGCAAACGAAATGGTGAACGGGGGCGTGCATTTATAGGACGACCGATTGGAAACGTGCGGCTGTACATTCTGGACACCCACCTGCAGCCTGTACCTATCGGTGTTGCCGGTGAGCTCCATATCGGTGGAACGGGTCTGGCCCGCGGCTATTTGCACGACACCAATTCGACTGCAGAAAAGTTCACTCCCGATCCGTTTAATGGGTCGCATGGTGGCCGGATTTATAAAACCGGGGATATGGCTCGTTACACGCCGAATGGCGACATCGAGTTCCTTGGCCGGCTTGACGACCAGGTCAAGATTCGGGGTTGCAGAGTGGAACCCAGTGAGATCGAGGCGGTGCTGAGCGGTTACGCGGGCGTACGGCAGGCCATCGTCGTAACTCAAGAGAATACGTCCGGTGAGAAGTACTTGATCGGCTACGTCGTTGCTGAAAATGAGAACACGGTTGATGGGAGCGACCTTCGCAGATTCTTGAAAGACAAATTGCCGGGCTACATGGTTCCTGCATCGGTCGTGGTGCTGGAAAAACTGCCTGTAATGCCAAACGGCAAATTGGATCGGCTGGCCCTCACCATTTCTCACGATCGTGGGAATTCGGACAACGAACCGGTCAAGCCTCGGGACAGCCTGGAACTCCAGCTTGTACGCATTTGGGAAAATGCTCTGAACGTTCGGCCAATCGGAATTACGGACAACTTCTTTGAGATTGGCGGCCACTCGCTGATGGCGGTACGACTCATGGCGCAAATCAAAGAAGCTTTCGGATACGCGTACCCGCTGCCAGAGTTTTTTCAACGTCCTACGATTGACGACGTAGCTCGTACATTGCGTGGTCAAACGAAAGCATATTCTGCAACGGGGCCGTCATAGACCGCCCCTACAGTAGCGACAATGTCGAAGACGATTTATCTGATCAATCCGGCCTCGGACTTTCCCACATACTTTACTGCCGAGGTTTATGCGGCTTCGAATTACCGTCCAGCAACCTTGATGGCCGATCTCGCTATTCCGACGCTTGCGGCAATGATTCCCAATGATGTGAATGTGGTGCTGTGCGACGAGAACGTCTCGCGAATCGACTTCGATAGTTCGGCCGATTTCATCGGGATCACTGGAAAAATTTCGCAACAGAAACGCATGATCGAAATTGCTCGAAAATTTAGGCAACGCGGCAAAGTTCTTTTGATGGGCGGCCCTTGCGCAAGTCTGGCGCCGGAGACGTTGCGTGAACATTGTGACATTCTCGTGCGGGGTGAGGCTGAAGAGATCATGGATCAGCTGTTGGCCGATCTGAAATCTTCCTGTTGGAAAGAAGAGTACGTTGGAAGCAAGCCTGAACTGTCAAAAACGCCGGTGCCCAAGTGGGGTCTGTATCCAAATGACCGTGCCGTGATGGGCACCCTGCAAACGTCACGCGGATGCCCGTTCGAGTGTGAATTCTGTGACGTCATTCAGTATCTCGGTAGAAGGCAAAGGCATAAACCCTCCGCTCACGTCGTGAGGGAACTGGATGAGTTATACCGGTGGGGGTATAGAAACGTTTTCGTGGCGGACGACAACTTTACGGTTTATCGTTCCCGAACCAAGGAGCTACTGGCAGTCTTGCATGACTGGAACGCTCGTCAACAGACTGGGAAAGTTGCTTTTGTAACGCAGGTTTCGATCGATGCAGCAAGGGATGCTGAACTGCTGCAGATGTGCGCCAAAGCCGGCGTCACGAACGTCTTTGTTGGGATCGAAACACCCAATGAAGATAGCCTTCGTGAGACGAAGAAGCGGCAGAATCTCGGTGTCAATCTCGCAAACCAAGTCCAGCGGTTCTTGGACCATGGCATTGCCGTTACTGCCGGCATGATCGTCGGATTTGACTCGGACGGCAGGGATATTTTTGCGCGCCAGTACGAATTCGCAATGTCAACAGCGATACCCATATTCAGTACGGGCGCTTTGGTTGCGCCGGCGGCTACGCCTCTCCACAGCAGGATGGCGCAAGAGGGGCGGCTGGTGGCTGAAGGTACGGAAGTCGCCGCGATGCCATGGAGCACCAATATCGAGCCTCGTCAAATGACACGCGAGCAGCTATTGCGGGGATTGAAGTGGTTGTGCACCAAGCTCTATCAGCCTGCTGCCTTCGGGGAGCGGGTCTTGCGTTTCATTGACAGACTCGGCCCGCGCGTCGATCCACGATCGACCGAACCCAAATGGCTTTCTGCGCAACTGCACACGGTGGACACGGATAGCATGGACCTGCTCGGGAACCTAATCCAAATGGGCCGAGACGAAGCTCTTATCTTTTCAAAAATTCAGAAGGGCATTGCCAGAAAGCCCGAGTCGGCGGACTTCGTCATACCGATGCTGCTGCAGTACGTCCAGATTCGTTACCTCTATGACAGGGGAGGAGTCTGGGATCCACTCTTGGCCTCCAGGCCCTCGCCTTTTGCGTAACTCAGTTTTGAATCCGCTCACCAGAATTGGGAACCATGCGGTCCCGTGGCACCAACACAGTAGAATTACGGCATGCATGACGTGATCGTCATTGGCGGCGGTGTGATCGGGTTATCGATTGCCCGCGAGCTTGCCGGACGCAAATCCGTGCTGCTCCTGGATCGTGGCTCGACAGGACAGGGGACATCGCGCGCCGCTGCCGGCATGCTGACGCCGTTGAGTGAGGCCGACGATCAAGGGCCGTTTTTTCAGCTATGCCGCGCAAGCCATGCGATGTACGACGGATTTGTTCAAGACCTGCAATCTGAAACCGGATCGGATGTGGGTTATTCGACCGATGGCTTGCTCTGCCTGTCTTCTTCAGAAGACTCGGCCAACGTAATCCAGCGCCGATACGAATGGCAGAAGAATGCAGGCTTCGACGTTCAGCTTTTGTCTGCGGATGCTGTTCATGAAATGGAGCCACTGGTCACGGTGCCAATTTGCACGGCGGTGTTCATTCCGGGTGACCGATCCGTTACACCGCGCCGATTGGTAAATGCGTTGCGGGAAGCATGCTTCAATCGAGGCGTTGAAATTCGAACGGGCTTGCACGTGGACAGCATTGCGCGAAATCAAGTGCGGGTGGGGAAGATGATTCTCGAAGCCGCAAACATCGTGATTGCGTCCGGAGTGTGGAGCCCCGAATTGTCAGGACTCGATCCGCCCATTCCCGTTTACCCACGGAAAGGGCAGATTCTGTCTTTGGGAATGCCTGCCGGCGCGTTTCGGCGGATGATCCGTTGGGGAAGTTCGTATTTTGTGCCGAGGAGTTCGGGCGAGCTTGTGGTCGGCGCAACCAATGAGGACGTCGGCTTCGATCTCTCGAATACGCCTGCCGGTCTCGGCCGGCTTTTGATGGATGCTCAGCAGATCTCGTCGCATGTTGGCGCGTACCCGATATTGGAGACTTGGACTGGCTTACGGCCTGCGACACCGGATGAACTGCCGATTTTGGGGCCGAGCGCAATACCGGGCGTGTACTACGCAACCGGGCACTATCGTAATGGCGTTTTGTTGGCACCGATCACGGCGGCCATCGTTTCTGATCTGGTCCGGGGGAGAAAGCCTGGCTTTGCGATTGATGCATACGCGCCGTCCCGGTTTGGAATGGGTCATGTATAATTTCGACGTTATGTCGTTCATTGCTGACAAGGTCTCACGCGGCGAGCGGCTCTCTTTCGAAGAAGGTGTCGAACTCTATCGGTCCAACGACATCATCACGCTTGGCCGCCTGGCTGATGACGTTCGCGAAAGGCTGAACAGCAATGTCACCTACTACAACGTCAACCGGCACATCAATTACACGAACGTCTGCGTCATCGATTGCCAGCTTTGCCAGGGCGCGTACGCTCGCAAACCGGGCCAGGAGGGCGGCTACACGATGCAGCTCGAGCAAGTGTTTCACTTTGCCGAGCAGGAATATTCGGATTCACTGACAGAGTTTCACATCGTTGGCGGCCTGAACCCGGATCTGCCATTGGACTATTATCTTGATCTGCTGCGCGGACTGAAGAAGCGCTTTCCCTCCGTCCATCTGAAGGCTTTCACGATGATCGAGCTGGACTTCTTCACAAAGATCACACGAAAGCCACTTGAATGGGTTATCGAGCAGCTGCGCGAAGCGGGGCTGGGAAGCTGTCCTGGCGGCGGCGCCGAAATCTTTGCCGAGCGTGCGAGGCCGCTGATTGCGGGCCACAAGATTTCCGGAACGCGATGGCTGGAAGTGGCGCGGACCGTTCATAACATGGGGATCCGCTCGAATGCGACGATGCTGTACGGTCATATCGAGACCTTGGAAGAACGCGTGGATCACCTGATTCGACTGCGCCAGCTGCAGGATGAGACCGGCGGATTCAATTGTTTTATCCCGCTGGCGTTCCATCCGGAACACACCGTGTACGCACACCTGCCGACGACAACGGGAATGGACGATCTGAAAACGATTGCCGTCTCGCGGCTGATGTTAGACAACTTTGCCCACATCAAAGCGTATTGGGTCACCCTGACGCCATCGCTCGCTCAAATCGCACTGCGCTTCGGAGCCGACGATCTCGATGGCACCATTATTGAAGAGCGCATCATCCATGGCGCCGGCACGCCGACGAGCCAAGGAATGACTCGCGCACAAATCGAGAAGCTGATCCGCGATGCCGGCCGGACCCCCGTCGAACGCGACACGCTTTACAATCCAGTGCAGAGAGTTTCAGAGCTTGTTTAATCCGCGTTTGGCGGCTCTGCTGAAGAGCCTGGTTCCTCGCGGTTTGTACAACCGGTTAGATCCCTTCGAAGCTTCGATCGAAGGCTTCGTTCGGGGCATCGCAGCGGAGATCGAGCCGGGCAACCACGTGCTCGATGCTGGCGCCGGCGAGTGCCGGTTCAAAACGTTTTTTGAGCATGCTGAATACGTTGGCGTCGATTTCGCTCAGGGAGATCCGTCCTGGGACTATTCGGGACTAGATGTGATTAGCAGGCTGGAGGAGTTGCCGTTTCCAGATGGCTCATTCGATCACGTGCTTTCGATTGTCGTACTGGAACATACGCCGGAGCCTGGGCGGGTCATCGAAGAGTTTGAAAGAGTGCTGAAGCCCGGCGGCATGGTACACCTTGTGGTGCCGCACATGTGGGAGGAGCATCAAAAGCCGCACGATTTCTTTCGGTTCACATCCGGCGGTATCCGATATTTGCTCCAAGCAGCCGGCATTCGAATCCGCAGAATCCATCCAGTCGGCGGGTTTTTTTGGCAACTCGGTCGGCGCCTCATGGGCGTCCTGGCCTTTACGCAAAGCGGCTGGCGGTGGCTGCTGTTCCCGATACTCGCGCCTGTTTTCGGTTTGATCCTGCCGCTATGCTGCTATTATCTGGATACTCTCGATCAAGACCGCGCGTACACGCTGGGATTCATCGCTGAAGGTTGGAAAGAATGAGCGGAGCGAATGCAAGCGCGATAGCGCGCAGCCATTAAGAACATGAGCGGGAAACTTCGAAACCGGTTGAGCATCGCAGCAAGCTACTTCCGCCACAAAACGGTGCTGGCGGGAGGACCAATCGAAATTACGCTCGAAAGCACGGCCAAGTGCAATCTCTATTGCCCAATGTGCCCGCGTCACATCTACACCTTCGATAACGAGAATATGGACCTGGATCTCTACAAGAAGATCGTCCAGGACTGCAAGGACTACGTGGAGTTCATCTGGCCGTACGGTATCGGTGAGCCGATGATCCATCCGAAGATTTTCGACATGATTCGCATTACACGCGAGGCAGGCATTCGGACCGGAATGTCGACAAACGCCACTCTGCTCGATGACCGCCGCGCGGACATGTTGCTGGAATCGGGTCTCGATTACGTGATATTCGCGTTCGATGGCGCGACGAAGGAGATCTACGAGAAGTACCGGATTGGTGCGACCTTTGAGAGGACGCGCGAGAACATTGTAAATTTTCTATCGAAGAAGCTGGCGCGCAAGTCTCGAGTGTATGTCGTCTT
>QHXA01000025.1:0-200 GCA_003222755.1 Acidobacteriota bacterium | reverse complement strand
GAAATTCAAATCGAGGGTTCGAAAATCCCGAACGTCGAGTTCAAAGCCCAAAGAGGGAATCCATGCCACCTGCTCTGGCGCGGACCTTTATACGTGCGATACGACGGTCTCGCCTATCCGTGCTGCTATATGTATGACGAGCCGCCCATCGGCGATTTGAAGAAGCAGTCGGTTATGCAAGTCTGGAATTCCGAGCCGAT
>QHXA01000535.1:3680-5149 GCA_003222755.1 Acidobacteriota bacterium | reverse complement strand
TCAGGCACTAACCGGAAGGGTTCTGGGCACAGATCCGCTCGGCCGGCCGATCATTGAAGGCACGGTTTATGATCCGGCAACCACGCGCGCCGTACCGGATGGGCGCCTTGTACGCGATCCGTTCCCGAACAATACGATTTTGCAAAACCGCATGGATCCGGTGGCGCTGAAAATTCAGTCTCTCATTCCTGCCGCGAATCGGCCCGGCTTGACGAACAATGCGATCTTCCCGTACCGCAGCACGAGGACCACGTACATTCCGTCAGTAAAAATCGACCACGCTTTCAGCACAAAAGGGAAGCTGTCCTACTACTGGTCACGAACGAGGACGAACACGCCAATAGGCGCCGGCGGCGATGGCTTGCCCGGCGCCATCAGCACGGCGAACAGTTCAAACATCAAATCCGATACGCAGCGGGTGAACTACACTCATACACTGACGCCGACACTGCTGTTCCATACGGGCGGCGGCTACCAGAGCACCACTTTCATTTCCGATCCCCCGGTACTCGACTACAACGCAGAAAGGGAACTTGGCCTGAAAGGCGCGACGGTCAATCGTCTATTCCCAAACTTTACCGGCTTGAGTAACGCCCAAGGCGGAATGAAGGATATGGGCTCTTCGAACCGGCACCCGTTGCTCGCCAAAAAGCCGACTGCAACCGCCAGCCTGACGTGGGTGAAGAATAACCATACCTACAAATTCGGTAGCGACCTGCGGTGGGAGCGTTTCGGTTCGGAGATCTTTACGGCGACGGCTGGTGTCTACAACTTTAGTCCGGCCCAAACAGGTCTGCCTTACCTGCAAAGCACAACTGTCGGCGGTGGAACAGTGGGACACCCGTACGCCAGTTTTCTTCTGGGCGCCGCGAATAGTGTGCAGATCCAGCCAAAGACGTTTATTGATTTGGCGAAACATCAGTTGGGTTTCTATGACCAAGACACATTAAAGCTCAGCCGCAAATTTACGCTGGATTACGGATTGCGGTGGGATCACGCAACATATCTGAGGGAGCAAGAGAGCCGGCTGGCAAACTTCTCGCCCACCACGCCAAATCCGTCGGCTGGAGGTTTACCCGGAGCTGTCATGTTTGAGGGCAAGGGCCCAGGACGATGCGATTGCAATTTTGCAAAGAATTATCCCTACGCGTTTCAGCCACGACTGGGCGCTGCGTATCAGATTTCAACGAAGACCGTGTTTCGCGCCGGCTTCGGCATTGTTTATTCGGGCACGGCAGATTCGAACAGCGCCGTGTCCGGAGGACTGACGTCTGTGCAACCCGTGAACAGCCCCACCTTTGGTGATCCTGTGATGACCTTGCGCAGTGGAATACCGTTTGCGCCGCTCCCATATCCAAATTTCGATGTTGGTCAGTTTCCGCAACCCGGCTACGCAGCGACTCATGGCGGCACGCCCACGGTTTGGTACGACCAGAACGCCGGACGGCCCGCCAGGCAATGGCAGTGGA
>QHXA01000535.1:0-3651 GCA_003222755.1 Acidobacteriota bacterium | reverse complement strand
ATGTCGGGAACCGCGGAGTGTGGTGGAATTCACCGGGACTGATCGATGTGAACGCGCTGACGCCCGAACGGCTTAGTGCTTTCGGTCTCGATCTCAACAACGCCGCGGATCGCAATCTGTTGATCGCTCGCCTGGATTCGGCAACAGCCGCAGTTCGCGGATTCCGAGCGCCATATGCCGGCTATCCGCTTTCGGCGACAGTTGCGCAGTCACTGCGGCCGTTCCCGCAGTTTGCGAGTATTACCTCGTTGTGGTCTCCACTGGGTAAGACCTGGTATGACTCGCTGCAGGTCAAAGGTACGAAGCGATTTTCCCATGACCTGTCTTTTGTAAGTAACTTCACGTGGTCAAAGAATCTCGCTATGGGCGCGCCGACGAACGTTACCACCGGCAGCACTGGCGGCGGTTCAGTGAACGACGTATTCAATCGGAACAGCAACAAATACCTTTCACCGTTCGATCAGCCGTTCAGTTTTAATACGTCTTTGAATTACACGACACCCGCGCTTCGAGGGCACAAAGTCATCTCATGGACAATCAGCGATTGGACAATTGGCGCGTACGTTTCTTATGGGAGCGGATTGCCGATCCTGGCTCCGGCCGCGCAAAACAATCTGAATCCTCTTGTGCTACGTAATCTCACAGGCGCTTTGTCGTATGCCAACAGAGTTCCGGACCAGCCTCTGTTCACGCACGATCTGAACTGTCACTGCTTCGATCCGAGCAAGGAGTTTGTGCTGAATCCTAACGCGTGGGCCGAACCGGCTCCGGGACAGTTTGGAACCGGCGCCGCTTATTACAGCGATTACCGTGCCGTGCGCACCCCTCGAGAAAACCTTGCCGTAGGCCGCACGTTCCGGTTCGGTGAGGGAAAGGCTAGCTTCAATATTCGAGGCGAGTTCACCAACATCTTGAATCGCACGATATTGCCAGATCCGACCTCGACGAATGCCCGCGCGACGCAGACGACAAGCAATGGAGTGACCACTGCCGGTTTCGGTCGAATCAACACAACCGCGACTCCGGCGATTCCCACATCGCGGCAAGGCATGATCGTCGGACGGGTCACGTTTTGAGTGGTTATACGGTAATGAGCGCCATCAGAAGTTGTGAATGAATTGACAATCGCGCGAATTCCCCTCCTTGCATCACCGCAAGGAGGGGAATCGCTGAGGTTCTTGCATCAAGTACTGCAAGACGATACCCGGTACGTTCAGCCGAGAAGTTCGTCGATCGTGAAGATTGTACCGGGGAGCTTCTGAGCAGTGTCTGTTCCGCAGTGAGCTGCAGGCGAGCGCTTCTCGCTTGAAGCGCTCCAATGCTCGACGGTCCCGAGCGAATTCAGAAGGCAAAAACTTCAGTGCAACAAAGCGGCCGAGCTTCGTGTCTTCGGCCTTGTAGACAACACCCATTCCGCCGGCACCGATCTTTTCAATGATGCGGTAATGGGAGACAGTGTTTCCGATCATCAATACAGCACCGATGGCAAGAATGCTCCCGCCGGTTCGTTGTAAAGGCCGATTGTCATTAAAGTCATCAGTTGTGAGATCCGCAAACCATGGCCGAGGCACCACTGAAACAGCGCTATATTGCGAACAGGAACCAGAATGCCGGGCCCGCCGAAGCTGGAAGCGCTACCGATGAGTGCCATTAAATCCTCGTTGCTTTCGCCGGCAGCATGCGCGAAGAAAGCGAGGTCTGTGGCGTAGCCGGTGATCCGGCCGTTATGCTCGACGACTTTCGCTGTCCCTCGCTCGATGGACTCGAGCACTTCGCCGCTACGGTGGTGCCCGTGCACGAATGTGCAGACACGGTTGCACGCTTCAAGGTCCGCCTCTCGCGCCTGTCGAACATGATAGCCGGCAACTGACGCGCTGATGGGCGCGCCCTGCATACAACCTAGAGGCTCGCGCACCTGAAAGCCGAGCGTTGAGTACAGAGCCAAGGATCGCATGTGATACGCAGCCTGGACGAGGCGGATGCCCGCGTATGCACGTTCGCGGCCGCGGTCGAGAACAGCCTCCATCAGACGGCGGCCAACACCGCGATTTTGCACCTTAGGATCGATGGTGATGGGACCAATTCCTGCAATCGGTGAGCGTTCATCGAGAAAGTTGCTGCCCACGATCTCGCCATCGATTTCCGCGACAACACCGAAAAATCGTGGGTGCGAGAGCAGCATGTTCATGAGTCCCTCTGCGGTTTCGATTGGGAAATCGCAAGGAAAATTGTGCTGGGCTGCAATGCCACTAAAAGCTTCAAAGCAGATCCGCGCGCATGCTTTCGAATCTGCGGGAACAGCGGGACGGATGTTGATCGATGCGAACGTTGGTTGCCTATGTGTCATGACTTTCCTCCCGATCTCAACCGTAGTTGACGACGATAAATGATGGAATCGAGAATCTCTCTGAAGCGCGGATGCTCGCGAACATTGGCGAGCAGTGGATTCGCGGCGAATCCTTCAGCTCATTCGGCCCCGTTGCGCACGGCTCGGTCGATCCACTCGAACGCGGTGTCGACTTCCCCAAGGATCGCGTAAAAATCGGCGACGTGAGCGGTGTACCAAATGACAATGGATGCCCATTTCAGAACCGCCTCGTCCATTTCCGTTTTGGCTTCGTCGAGCTTGCCTTCCAGAGCCATCAAGATGGCCCAATACAGCCGGCACCAATAGTTGCGGCGATTCGCCTGGCGAGCTCTGGTCAGAATCTGGCGAGCATTTTCGAGCTCGCCTGCGCCCAGGTGTGCCCGAGCGAGGTAGTGAAGGGCATAGATGTTCTGCGCATCGTGTTCCAGGATCTTCTGCTGTTCCACAATGGACTCATTTGGAAAACCCTGCTGGCGTCGCAAATCTCCAAACATCATTCGTGCAGGCCAGAACAGCGGTTCGCGCTCCATGAGGTCCTTCGCCATAGCCTCAGCCGAGCTGTAGTCACCGTTCATATGATGACAATGCATTTGAATGTGCAACGCCTGGCTGTTTCGCGGATCAATTTCGAGAGCCCGTTTGGTTTCCCGCCAAGCCAGGTCCTTCTGTGACTGATAGAGGAATACCGCGGCAAAGTGAGCATGGGCGCTTGAGGACTCAGGGTCGTCGTGCAATGCAAGCCGGTTTTCCTCTTCGGCCTTGTACAGCCAGCCAGGCGCCGTCATTCGAATGACCGCCGTCAAGCATCAACCACCCAGTGCCCAGTGAAGCCATACCAGTTCCGCGCTTCGGCGAAATGTGGATCAAGTTTGACTGCACGCTCGAGATTATCGCGCATGCGCGGAAGATCGTATTGCGTGTGAGAGAACATCGCGAACTCAAAGTACCGATTGCCTCTGGATTGGGAGAAGCCTTGCCGCCCGGCCTTCGAGCAATTCCATTGCGATGAAGTGCCGGCCCTCATGCTCGCCAATCTCGTAAATCGTGCAGATGTGAGGATGATTCAGCGCCGCCGCTGCCCGCCCTGATATCTTCCGGCAGAAATCTCAGCGCCACGCGACGCCCGAGCCGCACATCTTCGGCCTTGTAGACGACGCCCATTCCCCCAGCGGCGATTGGCATGGCACCAGGTTCTGGTACGGCCCAAGCTTCGTGTTTGGTTGAAGCATCATGGGTATGCTACTGGCGGCAAGCCCACCTTGCGAAAGATTTCCTGAAAGAAA
>QHXA01000534.1 GCA_003222755.1 Acidobacteriota bacterium | reverse complement strand
CGATACGGGTCCTTCGAACGCCGATCGCCGGCATGAGCTCGTATTCAGCGGCGGCGGGCAACTACCCGGGCGGATCATTGTTGGCGCGATCTGGAATTTGCGGACGTCGTATCCCTTCAGCGCCAAGGCGGGTGTCGATCTCAATGGCGACGGTGCTAACACCGACTATGTGCCGGGAACGACGAAGAACATGGGCAATCGCAACACTGCCGCCATGCTGGTCGCTGTCAACGCATATCGCGCAACACTCCGCTTGGCCCCGATCTCAGAGAGCCAGATCGACAGCAGTTTGTTCTCGCGGATCGATCTCCGGATCAGCAAGGCGTTTGTTGTTGGCGAAGCTCGAAAGCTCGAATTGATCGGGCAGGTCTTCAACCTATTGGGGCGCGACAATCTTGGAGGTCTGAGCACCTTCTATCAAACGAACGTGCGCTCGGATGCATTCGGCCGAATCCAGGCCGCGCAGCCACGGCAGCAGGGAGAGGTGGCCATCCGATTCGTGTTCTAAAAACCAGTTTCGGCGCGGTAACAATATCGGCAAGGTTGAGAGCCTTCGCAGACGTGTAAAGGAGCAAGTTTCATGAAATCAGCATGGCAGTTGTCCGCCGTTGCATTCGCCGCAGCGGTCCTTTCCGTGAGCGTCTGGGCGCAGGGAACGGACTTCAGCAAGATTGAATTCACTGCAAAGCAGATTGCGCCGAACCTTTATATGGTAAGCGGTTCACCTAATATCGATGTGAACCATCCCGACGCGGCCGGCGGCCTTGTCGGCGTGCTGGCAGGGCCAGACGGCATCTTCATGGTCGACGCGCAATATGCCCAGGTCTCTGACAAGCTGCTGGCGACGATCAAGAAAATCAGCTCCGAGCCGATTCGTTTCATGGCGAATACACACATCCATGGCGATCACACTGCCGGTAATCCGTTCTTCGGCAAGATGGGAATCGTCATCTTCGCGCGTGAAGAGCTGCGCGAACAAATGATCCATCCGCCGCGGCTCGCCAACGGCAACCCGGCTCCCGCGAGGGATCCGGCGGGATACCCCGTTGTCACCTACGGGATGGGCGCGCCGGTGAAGTTTCATATGAACGGTGAAGTCATCGACCTGATTCCCGTTCGAGCAGCCCACACGAGCGGCGACACGATGATCCGGTTCGAGAATGCGAACGTGATCATGATCGGAGATTTCTATCGGAATTTCGGCTATCCCTTCATCGATCGCGCCAACGGCGGCACGTTGAATGGAATGCTGGAGGGGTGCGACCAGCTTATGAAAATTGCCGGGCCGGACACGACGCTCATCCCCGGCCATGGCACATGGATTAAGCGGTCGGACCTCGTGCCTTACGCCGAGATGATCAAAAGCGTGCGGGACAAAGTGAAGCAGCTGATTGCGCAGGGCAAGACCGAGAAGGAAGTGGTTGCAGCAAAGCCGACGGCTTCCTGGGATGCGAAAACTCCGGGTGGACTCGGAGCGGCTGGCGCCGGCATGACGAGCGCCGACCGGTTCGTCAGCGAGGTCTATCAGGAACTGAAGGGCGGAGCCAAGTAGGTTAGGTTCTTCTTATTACCGCGCACACCGCGCACGCTGCAACTTGACACTCCGATTCGGACAATATACTCTCGCCGACAAATTAAGCCACTTAACTATTAACTAGGAACCGTCTTCGGCCATTGAACTCAACGGCAGTCGTCATGCCGACTTCAGAAGGAGGGGAGATGAAACGCATATGGACCACTCTATGCATGGGCTTCTTGGTGTGCGTGATGGCCTGCGGCAGCGTTTGGGCGCAGGCTACAGCGCAGATTAGCGGGTCCGTCCAGGATCCCAGCGGGGCCGTGTTGCCCGGTGTAGAAGTAGCGGCAACGCAAACGGACACGGGCGTGCGCCGGACGACCGTCACCAACGAATCCGGACACTATGTGCTGCCTAATCTGTCATTGGGTGCCTACAAGCTGGAAGCGGCTTTGCCTGGCTTCCGTTCATTTGTGCAGACCGGGATCGTGCTGCAAGTGAACAGCAACCCGACCGTCAATATCGTGCTTCAAGTTGGCCAGGTGGCCGAGACCGTCGAAGTGCAGGCCAACGCGGGCCTGGTGGAGACGCGCAGCCTGAGCGTAGGTCAAGTCATGGAAACGGCGCGCATCATGGAACTGCCGCTAAACGGACGCAACGCCCAAGAGCTCATACTGCTAAACGGCGGCGCCGCGCAGGTTGCGCCGATCTCGGGAGATGGGGCTAGTGGATATACATTCAAGGGCAGGATTGTGATCTCGGCCGCAGGCGGCCTGGGTACGTCCACCGAGTACGCGCTGGACGGGATACGCCATATCGATCCTTATGATAGCTTGCCTCTGCCGCTCCCATTTCCGGATGCATTGGCAGAATTCAAGACAGAGATTGGCGGACAATCGGCCCAGCAAGCCCGTGGATCGCAGGTGAGCGCGGTGACCAAATCGGGCACGAATCAGATTCACGGCGATCTGTTCGAATTTGTTCGCAACGATTTGTTCAATGCTCGCAATTTTTATGCAGTCAAGGGCAGCACGCTGAAACGCAATCAATTTGGTGGCACGGTCGGAGGACCGATCGTTAAGAACAAACTCTTTTTCTTCGGCGGTTATCAAGGCACCACGATCCGTCAGGATCCCAGCGACACGCGAAGTTACGTGCCAACAGCCGCGATGCTCGCCGGCGACTTTACGGCGTTTACCGCTCCGGCGTGCAACACAAGAGGACAGATCACGCTAAAGTTTCCCGTTGTGAACAACCGCATTGATCCGGACTTGTTCAGCCCCACAGCGAAAAACATCGCCGCCCGCCTTCCAAAGACGAACGACCCGTGCGGGGAAGTCATTTATGGCCAGAGGAACCTTCACGACGAGAAGCAGTATGTAGGCAAGATCGATTATCAAAAGAGCAATAAGCACTCGCTTTTTGGGCGTGTTCTGCTGACGTACCTCGACGATACCTATGCGCCAGACCCCAACAACGTGCTCAGCGGAGTCCAGTCTGGGACAAGTAATAGTGAACATGACAAAGCTTATGCGTTCACCGCGGGGAGCACCTATCTGCTCAGTTCTAATACGGTCAATGCGTTTCGTTTGTCATATTCGAAGACTCGCCAAGACACAGCCCCGCTGTCGACTTTTGATGCCGGCGAAGTCGGCTCTAAGGTCTACACCTATCTGCCGAAGGTGATGAGTATCACCGTAACCAGTGGGTTTTCGATGACGGGCAATCCTCGAAGGCTGCGAGCGAACCTCTATCAGCTTGCCGACGATCTGAGCATGACTCGTGGAAAGCATCAATTTGGTTTCGGCGGCCGCATCGCACAAGCGAGGACGATTGGAGAGACCGGGGACACCATTCTGCCTAGCTACACCATCAGTGGCGACGTGTCCGGGTCGGGATTGTCGGATTTTCTTTTAGGGTAAGTGCAGACCTTTAACCAAGGTCTCTGCGCCGGCAATTATTNNAAGGATGAAGTACGTTTCATTGTATGCACAGGACAGCTGGCAGCTGATGCCGCGCTTCACCCTGAGCTACGGCCTGCGCTGGTCTCCGGTGTTTCCATTAGAGGATTACCGGCGGCCGGTTCCCAACGTCTCGAATTTCTACATTGACCGGTACCGGCAAGGACTTCGAAGCACTGTGTTCGTCAATGCGCCTCCGGGATTTGTCTATTCCGGAGACCCCCAATTGGTGCAATACAACAACGGAGCTGATCCCAAAAAACCGAGGGCGGATTTGTGGAACACATATTGGAAAGACTTTGGGCCGCGTGTCGGTTTTGCGTGGGACGTCCAGGGCAATGGTCGCACCTCCGTTCGCGCTTCTTACGGTCTCAAC
>QHXA01000533.1:4045-9665 GCA_003222755.1 Acidobacteriota bacterium | reverse complement strand
TAACCTTCTGGCCGGGCCGATGCGAAAAGTTGTCACTGTTATTGTTACCGTCATCTGTGCTGCCTTTAGCGTCTACGCCGAGGACCGTCCGCAGTTCCGCGTCATGCGCGTCACCGAGCCGCCCAAGATCGATGGCGTGCTTAACGATGAGGCCTGGCAAAGCGAGCCGCTGCCGCTCGGCGACTGGATCTCCTACAATCCGCTGCGCGGTGGACGGGCGGACCTGCGAACCGATGTCCGAATTGCTTACGATGATAGATATATCTATTTCGCATTCCACTGCTTCGACAACGAGCCCGATAAGATTCGCACCACCATCACCCGGCGTGACACGGCATTCAACGATGACTGGATTGCCCTGAGTCTCGACTCGGCCGGCACCGGCCAAACGGCTTATCACCTGTTCGTGAATCCGAGCGGCATCCAAATGGATGCGCTGAACACGTCCGCGTCGGGAGAGCAGTTCGAAGCGGATCTCGTATGGGACAGCGCCGGGAAGATCGTCGATGACGGTTATAACATCGAGATCCGGCTCCCATTGCAGACGATCCGGTTTTCGGGCGGTGAACAGGTGCGCATGGGCATCCTGTTCTTCCGAAAAATAAGCCGTACGGGCGTTTCCTATTCCTGGCCTGAAATGCCGCCGGGGCAATGGGTGTTCGAGAATCCCGCACATCTGTTTTTCGCAAATCTGAAACAACCGACACTCATCGAACTGCTTCCCAGCATCACGTACGGTGTCAGCCAGACGCGCGCTACTCCCGCTCGATGGAATCCTGCCGATAAAAAAGCGGACGTGGGACTTAGTGCGAAGTACGGAATCACGTCCAACATCACTCTGGACGCCACAATCAATCCCGACTTCAGCCAGGTGGAAAGTGACGCGTTCCAGGTTGAGGTGAACCAGCGATTCCCGATCTTCTATTCCGAGAAACGTCCTTTCTTTATGGAAGGCATGGGCCTGTTCAACATTGCGGGCACCGGCGGCGACGGCAACATGCGCACTGGTGTTCATACCCGGCGCATCATCAATCCATTTTGGGGAAGCAAGCTGACGGGAACCGCCGGCAAGATGACATTCGGCCTGCTCAATGCTTCCGATGAGAGCCCCCAGGATATCGGGAACCGTGGAGACGCGATCACCGGGAAAAACAAACTGTTCACGATCGCTCGCACGACGTATTCGCTCGGCGGTTCCAATTATATCGGCGGCATTCTGACGGACACGGAGCATGCCGGACGTCACAACCGCGTCGAAGGCGGCGACCTGTCGATCAAGTTCTCGCCGCCTCAGCAACTCACCGCGACATTTCTGACTTCGCAGACAGCTACGACATTAGCCGATCGCACGCACGGCGCAGCGACGCAGATGTCCTACAGCTATAACACGCGACGATTCGCATTCGGCAACCAGGTGGAACACTACGGACGGGATTTCCAAATGGACACGGCGTTCTACAACCGCACGGGTTTTACGTCCGGCTGGTCTTATGGAGAGATTAATTTCTATCCAAAAGAAGGCAGCGACTTCTGGCTAAAACGCGTTTTCCCGTTTTATTGGATCAAACGCGGATACGACCGGATACAAGACGGGAACGAAGATTTTCTTAATACCGGTATCCGATTCAATTTCACGCACCAGGGCTTTTTCAACATCGCGACGCAGCGTGGGCATGAAGCATGGATTGGCCGTCGCTACAAGGTCGGATCGCCGCTCAGCCTGTTCGGCAGCATCCAGATTTTCCGATGGTTGAACCTTCAGGGCAACTTCAACAAATCGAATGCAATCTACTACGATCGCGTCAATCCTTTTCAGGGAAGATCCAGGTACGGCTATTTCGGATTCACGTTTCAACCGAATCAGCACATTCAGCAGGGTGTCGACTACAACACGGTGCGATTCGATCGCGCATCAACCGGCGAAAGAATATATACAGTCCACATCGTCAACACGCAGAGCACCTATCAGTTCGACAAACATTTCCGCGTGCGGCTCCTGGAACAATTCGACAGCTCGCAACATCGCCTGCTGACGGATCTTCTCGCGATGTATGAAGTGGTGCCCGGCACTGTTTTTCACGCCGGCTACGGCTCTCTCTACGAGAAGCGCCCATCACAGCCAGACGTCGTTCCGCATTACATGACGGTAAGGCGCGGATTGTTCTTTAAGGCGTCATACCTGCATCGGTTCTAGAAGTCTTACGGAACTTCCCCTCCTCAGAGCAGGAGCAGCAATCCTCATTCGGGCGTGCAGATCTGCTGAGCATACTTGGCGATGTAACGATTGATGCCGCGTGGGCGCGAATGTCACACGCAGACGAACGAAAACTGATCCCGGTGCAGCGAGTCGCACATTTGATACGAAATTTGAAAAACCTATCTTCAAGCAGTAATCTTTTCACCAAAGCCGCAGTCATAGCGATAGGAGGGCCTGGAAATGACGTCCGAACCGGTTCCGTCTGTTGGATGCATGAGGCGACTACCGATAATCTGCCCGTATCTTCTCGCGATTGCAGTTGCGCTGATCCTGTCCGTCATTCTGGTTCCGGCGGTCATGGCACAACAGACGCGGACCCTCACGGCCAGTGAACCGGATGAAGGCCTGACGACCGTCGAGGTCGAAGGGCACGTCGGAAAGATGCAGATCCTACCGAGCACTTCGGCCGGGATTCAAGTCCGAGTCGAAGTCAAGCCTTCGATCTCGGACGGAAGGACTCGCGGAAACCCGCAAAACGTGGACCTTCGCAGCAGTCGGCGCGGATCGACATGGGTCGTCAGCCTGTCTGGGGATTACAAGGACTTGGAAGAGGCCTGGACGCTCGAACTCCCGGCGCATCTGCGGGTCGAGGCGAAAGTTGGTGTGGGCGATATGAATGTCGAAGGAATGCGGGGCGGATTGAAGGCCAAAGTCGGTGTTGGTGCTCTGAAGATCGACGTGCCTGAAGGAAGCATCAACGCCGAAAGCGGAGTCGGCAAAGTAACCGTAAAGAGCGCGACGAATTCCTACGGTAATGTCGAGCTGCGCGCGAGCGTGGGTAGCGGCAGCATCCGCGTTGACGGCCGCGTGATCCGGCAACAGAACCGGCCGCCCGGACCCGGCGAGCGCATCACCTTCACCGGCAGCGGTCGCGATCAGATCCAAATCCGTTCCGGCGTGGGTGACGCGGAACTCACCATCGGCCGGTAGTCGCCCGGCGTGTATCGGCTCACGGACCGGCTGCCTCCGAAAATGCTTAGCAGGGCGGCATAGTTTCTTAGACCCTGCAACTGCCCGGCAGGCGAACCGCGATCGATCGGATCGACGAGAGTTCCCCGTCGCGCTGGAATCAACGCCATGAGTGCTATCGCGGGCATAGGCATAACCGCGTAGCCGGAAGTTGAATTTACCGGAGATCACTTGCCGTCAATCGCCGGGACAACCGAAAGTCGAAAATCATTTTCGCCAGCCATCGCTGTTCTGACGCATTTCATCCGATAGATCTGCCATTTATCCGAAGGGCCTCTCATTTTCGTGCCGTTCTGTCGCATTCTGGCGCCGATCAGAGAAAGGAGCCAAAATGAGAAAACTTTTCATCGCCTGCCTGCTTTTGAGCGGAAACGTGTATGCGCAAAATGTGACCGACACATTCAGGTTCACGACCGATTATTACTTCCTCGATCTCCAAGGCAATGTTGGACAGCGCCAACAGATTGTTGGAACGTACATCCGCGATTTCTCCTCAAAAAAGGTCAAATGGACGAATATCACGACCGCGAACAGTGCGAACGATTCGTCCGATCGGCTTCTTCCGCCAGAAAAGCGGAACGCGATGGAGGGATTCAGTTATGCTCTCGGCGCTGCGGATATGACGAAGGTCGAATTTTTTCACGATCTACGATCGCCGACGATGCAAGAACTGAGCCTGGTGTGGGACACACGTATGTTCGAGACTTTTGCAGAAGAGCATTTTGGAGATTTGCAGCTCAACATGCCTTACCACCTTCCTGGACCAACGAACATTCCTCTTGCCGGCGCTGGGACATTTCAAAACAAAGATGCTCAGTTGATCTTGACGGGCACGTCCGAATGTGATGGTGAAGCTTGCGCTGTAATCGATTATCGGGCATTTTTCAACACGTTCGAACTTCGGACAGGAAAAGAAACCTTAGTCGGCCGCAGTCATTATTGGGGACAGGTATGGGTTTCCATGGCGACGAAGCGAATTACTCGCGGCACGCTTTATGAAGACGTGCTCGGGCAGACGACGTCTCAAGGATCAACAAAGCCGGAACCGATAAATGTCTTCCGAGTCGGTCTATTCGAGCGAGTAAGGAACTAGCGTCGTGAGGTTGCACTTCATCACGCACACGCTGCTGGTTTGTTTCCTGGTGTCGCTCTCCGCTCCGTTCGTGGTGATGCTCGTATTTCGCGACTTGCGGCCGCTCGTGAGCGAAAGCTTTATCGTTTCGTTTTTCTTGTCGACAGGCATCGCACTTGTGTCGCGGCTGCTCGTGCCGCCCGTGATCAAGTCGATTGGCAGGCCCGGTTGGAAGCTGACGCTGGCTCTCTCGTGTACGTTCATTGTATCCGCTGCAATAGGGTCACTGATAGGCGGGGCTCTGCTGCTTGCGATAGGCCTAGGTACAGCCTCGCAGTTCTGGAACAACTATTTCTTCCTGGTGCGCATTACGGCAGCGCTCGCCGTGGTTTCGGGTCTCGGTTCTCACTTTTACGAAAGCCTGACCTCGCAACTGCGGGCGGCGCAGGCCCAATTAAAACAATGGGAACTGGAAAAGGAACGGGCGGAGAGGGCTGCTCTCGAAGCCAAACTGTCGTCGTTGGAATCTAGAATCCATCCGCATTTCCTTTTTAACACGCTGAATTCTATCAGCGCGTTAATATCGCGTAACCCGAGTCGAGCCGAGGAGCTCGTGAGCCGGCTTGCGGCATTATTGCGGAGTTCATTGAATTCAACGCGACAAGGACTTGTCCCTCTCGAGTCCGAGCTTGGCATTGTCAAAGATTACCTCGAGATCGAGAAGGCCAGATTCGGTGACCGACTGCGGTATTCGTTAAACCTCTGCGATGGAACCCGCCAATGGATGGTACCCCCGTTTTCAGTGCAATCGATTGTCGAGAATTCCGTGAAGCACGGGATAGCGGCCAATGAGAACGGCGGTCAAATTGAAATTACCACCGAACACATCGCAGATCGTTTACGCGTCGAAATCCGTGATACCGGACCCGGGTTTAATTTAGGCGATGTGTATGCTGGCCATGGATTGGACAATGTGATTGCGCGCCTGGACACCTTGTTTGGCGCGGCGGCATCGTTGGAGATTGAGCAGCGCGACGATCGGTGCGTCGTGTCGTTACTGATTCCGGCGCAACCGATGCAAACGGCGGTTCGATGAATCTCCGTGCATACATCGTAGATGATGAACCGCTCGCTATTGAGCGGCTCGCGGGTTTGCTTGAGAGGACCGGCCGTGTGACCATTTTGGGCAGCAGCATCAGTCCATCAAAAGCGCTACGTTTCCTGCAATCTCAGTCGGTAGACATTCTGTTTCTAGATATCTCGATGCCGGGAATGACCGGCTTCGATCTACTCGCAAAATTACTATCTCCGCCTAACGTCGT
>QHXA01000533.1:3463-4003 GCA_003222755.1 Acidobacteriota bacterium | reverse complement strand
CTCTTGAAACCTGTAGAGGCCTCCCATGTTGATCGCGCTCTAAACAAAGTTGACCGATTGCGCGCAGCCACGCCGCCTACTATCCATTTCGAAAAAATGTTTAAGGATCTCGCCGCTTCGTTGCGGCGGGGCGCACCTGATTATCCGGAACGAATTGCTTCACGCTCGGGAGACCGCGTCTGTTTCATAGATCTGGTCCGTGTGACTCACTTTTATGCTGAAGATAAGCTCACCTATGCAGTCGCAGACGGTAGGATCTATTGTGTCGACCACACGATAACGGCACTGGAACAGCGCCTCGATCCGAAGCGCTTCGTGCGTATTCATAGGGCTACACTCCTCAACTCAGCTTGGGTCAAAGAGGTTGTGAGTACGTTTGGCGGGTCCGTCGTTGTCCGCCTCAAAGACGCTCAGCGCACGGAACTCGCAATTGCCCGCAATCGCATCAGTGAGGTGAAGAAGCACTTAGGACTGTAAGTTCCTATACACTTGTGTGCTATCGACCCATGCCTTCGCGCGGCCGTCAGGACCGTACGATAC
>QHXA01000533.1:1967-3284 GCA_003222755.1 Acidobacteriota bacterium | reverse complement strand
CGTCCGGCGTGGCCCCCAGCTTCGCGAGGAACTCGGAGAGCTTGACCATCTGATAGGTCGCGATTTTGGCGTACTTGGCCATCTTCTCAGCGTCGTTCGCGTGATGCGAGACGCTGTGGTGGGTCTCGGGAATCCCGAGGTGCGGGTAACTGCGATCGGTCGGCTCGTGCCCGATCATGAACGTGAACACGCGGCTGACGTCGCCCTGCAGCGCCAGATGGAGCAGGCTGTAGGTGACCGACAGGTGGTCGTCAAAGGCCTCGGGGAGCCCGACTGGCGCGTCGGGAATGCCGGTGATCGTGCCAAGCCGCTTCTCCATGCGATCGAGCTGTTGCTCGACATCACGGATGTTGCTCAGATACTCGTCGAGGATCACGCGGTCGGGTGCGCCGAGCTTGCTCTTGAGCCGGTGAGTCTCAGCGCTGACCGAGTCGAGCAGGCTCTGCCTCTCCTTGAGGCGGGCTGAACGCTGATCGGACGACCCGGCCTCGCCGAACATCCGCTCGAATGTCACGCGCGGGTTGATGGTCACCGGCAGCGGGCTCGTATCGGTGCGCCACGCCAAGGTATTGAAGAACGTGCACGGGAAGCCGTCGCATGCGCCGACGGAGGTTCCCATATCCTCGGTGCCCACCTCAATGGATCGCAGCGGTGTGTCGCCCGCGACCATGTCGGCGATGTACTGGTCGAGCGTCTTTTTCGACTGGATCTTTCCGAACATGTCGCCCGCGCCTTGACGGTCGCCCGCCGGGCCAACGCCGTTCAGGAACGCCGTACTGGCCCCGACGTGCACCGACTCGCCCCACGGGGCGGTCATGCTGCTGATCGTGACAAGCTGCGACCGAAACTTTTCAAGCGGCTGCATCACCGGCTTGAACGCGAAGCCGGGGCCGGCGGCATCGGGATGCCAGGTGTCCGGATAGATTCCGCAGGGGAAGTACACCACTCCAAACCGGAACGGGCTGCTGGCAGCCGTTCTCGTCTGCGCTGTGAGAGCGGGCGCCATCGCATCGAGCATCGGCAGTGCGATCGCGGCGCCAGCGCCAAACAGGAAAGTGCGGCGGGACAGGTGCTTCTTCGTAATGATCATATGTCTACTCCCCAGTTGCTCGGGCCACGGTGTTGCTGGGCTGAGCTGAATCCAGGCGCGTTCTCATTTGGAACGGCGCGCTTTCAACGATCCCGTTGACGACGGTACTCAGGCGGTAACCGTTCTTACCCGCCTGCCTGACAATGCGGCGCACGACCGGCATATCGGACGGTTCGAGGCCGCGGCCTAAAGCATAAATCATCATACGCTCGGTGATAAGGGTAACG
>QHXA01000533.1:0-1881 GCA_003222755.1 Acidobacteriota bacterium | reverse complement strand
CCCAACCGAGTTGAAGTTCTCGAGCGCGAAACCCGGCGGGTCGATGACGCGGTGGCACCCCGAACAGGCGGGGTTGCTTCGGTGCCGCTCGAGCTGATCGCGCACCGACTTCGGCGCCGACTCGGTCCCTTTGTTGCTCTCCTCCAGTGTCGGCACGTTCGGAGGAGGCGGCTGGGGGGGCGTGTTCAGAAACGTCGTCAGCACGTACGCGCCACGGAAGACGGGCGAGGTCCGCGTGGCCAAGGCAGTGAGCGACAGGATACTGCCGTGGCCGAGCAGGCCGAAGCGGTTCGGATCCGTCAGCTTGACTTGACGGAAGCGCTCGCCGTAAACCCCCGGAATCCCGTAATGCTTCGCGAGCCGCTCGTTGATGAACGTGTAGTCGGCGCTCAGCAGCTCCAGCGCGCCGCGGTCGTTGCGCAGGATGTAGCCGAAAAGCATCTCGGTCTCGCGTCGAAAACCCTTGCGGATGTTGTCATCGAAGTCCGGGAACATCAGCAGGTCGGGCGAGACCTTCGCCTCGAGGTTGCGGAGCTGCAGCCACTGGCCGGTGAAGTTGCTGATAAGAGCGTCCGCACGTTCGTCCGCGATCATCCGCTTCACCTGCGCCGCGAGCATGCCGGGCTGGCGGAGCCGACCTGATGTGGCCGCGTTGAGCAGCGGCTCGTCAGGGATGCTGCTCCACAGGAAGAATGACAGGCGCGACGCCAACTCCACATCGCTCACCGGGTGCGCGGCGCCCGGCTGAACGCCGGCGGGGTCGCGTTCCATACGGTAAATGAACGACGTGCTCGATAGCACCCTGGCCAGGCCGGCGCGGATGCCCGCGTCGAATGTCTCGCCGTTCTGACGAGCTTGCCGGTAGAAGTCCAACGGCGCCTGCAGGTCATCGCTGGTAACGGGTCGCCGGTAAGCACGGCGGGTCAAGTTGGTGAAGATGCGCTCGGCGCATGCTGCTTCTTCAGCCGCCGAGGCGGGCCGGCAAACGAAGACGCGGTCGCGGCTCGGCGTGGCGCTGACACCGGTGACGTTGTACGGTCCTTCGATCATGGCAGTGCGGATCTTCGGCATTCCGCCCACCATGTGGATTTCCTGGCTGTCACGCAGCGAAGGCTCCCACACATCCTGCTGCTGCGCCGGACGTTCCCGCCACGTGAAGCCCACATCGTGCGGGCCGGCCCTCACCTTCACACGAGTCGTCATTCGGGCGTCAACGACCGGCTGCCATTCGGTGAGCGACTTGGCCTGCTCCTCGTGATCCTTCGGACCGCCGATCGTGGTCGAGAACACCTCGTCACCGTCGATCGTGATCACATACGTGTGCGGCGTGTCGTTGCCTTCCACGCCGGTGTATCCCTCTTCCACGCCTCGGAACAGGCGGGCAGCCAGTTTGTACTCCCCGTCGGCCGGGAAGGTGTGACGAACGACGGTGCCGCCGCGCGTTCCGAGCGGCAAGCCCTCGATGTAAGCATTCTGGCTGAACTCGCGGCTGACGGAGTACTCGGTGGTGCCGGGCAACTCCTTCGGGTTGCCCACGGCCAGCGTGCTGATGCGCTGCGCCGCGGTGACATAACGCTCGAGCAGCAACGGCGAAGTCTTCAGCGACGCCGCGATATTATCGAAGCCGAAATCGGCATCGTCGGCCGGCAGCAGCGAGGTGACACTGACGTCGAGCGCGAGCAGGTCCCGCACGGCGTTACCGTACTCCGTACGATTCAGCCGGTGCACCACGTAACGGCCCGGCGGCATACCACGCGACGCCCACGCCTGATCGAGCGAGTTCGCCAGCCACGTCGTGAACGCGACGTAGTCGGCTTCCTGTGGGTGCGCCATGCCCTGCGGTGGCATTGCCCGCACGCTCAGCTTGCGCAGCACGCGCTC
>QHXA01000532.1 GCA_003222755.1 Acidobacteriota bacterium | reverse complement strand
CGTCTTTATGCAAGGCACAAAGACACGCCGTCTTAATGTTTGATTGCGGTCTCGCCGTGGCTGCCCCACGGTCCCAATCCTAAATTGCCGGGCGGAATTCGACCGGCTTCAGCGGTACGCATTTCGCTACATAGGGCTGCTGGCCAGCGCTGATCCGTCGTCAGGTTCATCGGGTTCACAACGTCGCTTTGGTTGACCCCACCGATGTCATCACTCCCGAGGTTCAGAGCGATGGTGCGTCCCAAGCGCATCGATGGGTCTCAGTTGCCGTATAACCGCGATCCCGTAACTTGGCGGTGGACTGCCGCAATAAGTCCACATCTACGTGATGCCGACTACACGCTCAGTACGACTCTTATCGGTTTCTTAGCTTCGGAGGGTTGCGACTGAACTGGCAATTGTTGGAAGGTCATTTCCTCGAAATGGACGCACTGGGTTTGTACGGACATTTGATACCTCATGCTAAAACGTCGATAATCAAAAGAATGTTTTCTGAAAAGGAAATCGCTTATTTGCAATCCCAACGGCTTGCACGCATCGCAACCGTCTCGTCTGACGGTAAGCCCGATGTGGCTCCAGTGGGGTTCACCTTCAAAAGTGGCCGCTTTCTGGTTGGCGGCATGGATCTCAAGCGCACGTTGAAGTACACCAACGCGAAAGCCACTGGGCGTGCTGCAATTGTTGTGGATGATTTGCCTAGTGCAGATCGACCACAACCTCGAGGAATCAAAGTGCATGGGACCGCCCAAATTATCCAGGCTGAAGGTCATCTCGGGCCGGCGGAATATATCGAGATCACACCAGAACGGTATTGGAGTTGGGGAATCGAAGCTCCCGCATTTGACCAGGGAAAGCCAGTGATGAAGAAAGTCCGTCGATAGGGTCGCGACTCGTCGAGTCAATCGGACTCGACCCTGATTCTCGCCCCGAAGACGATTAGACTTTTTGCTTCTGGATAGAAAGGACCCTGATAGCGTTCGCGAAGGCTTCTAACGAAACTCCCAGGATACTCGACATGTCTTGATCAGAGACGATGTCTGTCTCGTTCATATTTTTCCCGAGCAAAGGAACCGTTACAGTTTGCGGTTCTCTTCACGAAACTCAAACCTGCCACGTAATGGTCCCTCACGGGTTTTCGCTTCGAAAATCCAGTGACCGGAGAGATCAGCAGCTGCTGACGTCATCGTCAGCATGTAGATCACAACAAATCGCGCGATTAGTTTCAGGATCTCCTCCCCACCCCATGTCGCATCAATCGATTCGTAGTTCGTTCCGGACTTCGAAAATCCCAGATACGTGGCTGGCAGCATTGGACGCCAATTGACTCTCCAGCTGGGTTGCCACTGCACCTTTGAGAGTGATTCGGCCGTTTTCAACAATAATGTGGATTGGTGGCATAGCCCGCATGGCATATCGAAATAGGGGCGAATTCCAATCGTAAATGGCCCGATAAAGCGCGATCCGAAGTTCGCCATCCCGCGGGGACAAAGACAGCACCTTAATCTCATTAACTACTCCGGAAACGCTTTCGATTCTGCGCACGCGGTTTTCAGCATCATCTGACGTTGTGAGACGGACCACTTCGCCTCGAAGGACAACACGACCGTCTGAGAGTATCTCCGCTTCCAACCAATCGAAGACATCGTAGTACGGCAGCGTCAGCAGCTCATGCCGAACCGCAGCTGCGAGCATGCTCTGCATACGTTGGCTGCGATGATCACGGACTACTTGGAAGAGCGTTTATCGCAGACTGACCGGATCAGGTTCGAACAGCATCTCTCGGTCTGTCCTGGGTGTGTCGCCTATGTAGACCAGATGCGCGTCACGATACAGGCTATGGGTTCCAAACCACCTCTCAAGGTCCCTTCCTCAATAGAGGATTCTCTTCTGGAAGCATTTCGACGCTGGAAAAATCTTAATCACTGATTCTTCACCTGGGATAATTGCACCGAAAGATGCAACGCTCGCGGTTCTCGTGGTGCAGCTTGGCGCACAATACTCGCCCTGGTTGCCCTGCGCCGCGCGATCGCACATAGAATTCCGCGGCCATCAGCATTCCAAGCGGAGGCGCTGTAAAGTAAATCCAAATGGCTGTCCAGTTCGTTGCTGAGAAGGCGGATCCGAAAGTGCGAGCGGGATTCATGCTCATCCCGGAAATTGGCGCTTCGATGCTGATGTAAATCATCACCAGAGACGCCGCAAACAACCCAGTATAACGATTGAGCTTCGGTGTATTGGACACGCGAAGTATCACAGACATCAGCAAGAAAGTAATCGTACTCTCCGCAAGGAAGGCCCACCAGTAACCGTATGGCCCAGGCAAAGTCACGACATAATCCACCGCCGGATGAGCCAACCACCTGCCAAGCACAATGCTGCTGACATAAACTCCAAGGATTGCCCCTGTGAATTGAGCCGAAATGTAGAAGAGAGCATCGATGGGTTCGACTTTCCCCAGCCGTATAAAAGTGAGCGTCGTTGCCGGATTCAGGTGGGCGCCGGATCGCTTTCCAAACTTTGAATAGACAAGTGCCGCAGAGGTCGACCCCATAGCCATACCCATCAGGGTGCGCAGCAGTGTCGGATTTCGGACCAACCTTACGACTGGCGACTCGGGATGGGCCAGCAACGTTCCAAATGTGCAGGCAGAAATCATGAATAAGCCCAGACCGAGTCCTTCAGAGGCATATTCGGGCCAGTGTTCAGCGAGTATGGCGGTCCATGGGGACACACGAGGAGCGGCCTTGCTTGAAATCAACATGCTTCCGGGCCTCTTCGTTAAAGTTCCAACTTGTGCAGATGGTTGTAGACAACCGGCGCCATCAGGGAGGCGACATTCAGGTTCGCTGCCCGGTCGAGATTCGAAACCACATACGCGAGATACTTGTCGGACTCAAACCCAGCGATCTCCAGTATTCCTTGTCGATCCCGGTAAATTGGGATACCCGAAGCCCTCATGACAGCGACAGCATCCGACTGACTGAAAGATTCGTTGTTCTTTTCCGTAATGATGAGGGAAACAATAGCGCCTTTCTTGCCCGTCAAGATGAGATGAACGTATCGGCGGTGGTTTGCCACACACCGGTGTCCCAGAACGAGCTTGTATTCGGAGCCCAGCTTCGCTTCGACCGCCGGCACGAGGTCAATGAATTCGGGGCCGAGCGCCTGCCGGCCCGTGCCCGCTTTCATTTCGTCGAATGAGATGAACCGTTTCCACTGTTGCGAAATGATTGCGCAATGAACGTGGTCAATGAGGCCGACCCGAAGTAATTCCTGCACACGTGCGGAGAGCGTTGGAAAAACACCTTCGTCTCCCCCGAATTGCACAATTCGAGCCCGCTGTAGGCTTCCCACGCCAACGATGGCCAACAACAGAACAGCCGCAGCGGCCATCATCCAGCGTACGGTGTTAAAGGCGAAAAAATTTGGACGCTCGGTGCGTAGCCGGCTTCGTAAGGCCGCAACCAATTCAGCGGGAGC
>QHXA01000531.1 GCA_003222755.1 Acidobacteriota bacterium | reverse complement strand
AGACGAACCGGCGTTAGTTTCACTCCGAGTTTGTCGCGGCCAATGCGCGCGATCACGTCTTCTACTGTTTCGCCGCCGCGGAGCGTTGCAGCGGGCAACCCCCAAATGCCGGGCAATTCATCATCGTCTTCAGGCCGGCGGACGGCGAGGATCTGGTCTCTCCGCACGATCATTACTGCGACCGAATGTTTCAGTGGAAGCATGTGGTTAATTCTTATTAAAAGTGCGCAACCAGTCGCCGAATTGCCACAGATCGCGGAGGACGTCAGGCCAGGCCGGCCGTTGCTTGCCATATGCCGTGCGGAGCCTCCACCGGATGTATGGCGCCGGCGGTACCGGCAGGAACGGCGGCTTGCGATACCAATCTCCGGGGATGAGCCGGAAGTAAAAACGTGTGAGGGCCCAGAGGATGGCGACGTGCTTCAAAGTGCTGCTGCCTTACATGTCGATGTCAAATGGTCCATGAACGATGAACAATGTACCGCTGCATCCTTTCTGATTTGGAAATTTCAAATGGATCATGGAGCATGGGCGTGGACCATTCAAAATCATTCAAAATTTTATATCTTGAACTCGTGATGCCCTCGCACTACAGTAGTTTCGCCCCGCCCTATACCCCACCACAACACACATGCTTTTCAAAACACGGAGTGCTGCTGTTTATGGCATCGAGGCGTACCTCGTCGATGTCGAAGTGAATATCTCTACCGGCGGGAATGGGCAGGTCGTCATTGTTGGCCTGCCGGATACCGCCGTACGCGAATCGAAGAATCGCGTTCTTCCAGCGATCCGCAATAACGGATTTGGAGCGCCATACCAGCGGATCGTGATCAATCTCGGTCCAGCCGATGTGAAAAAAGAAGGTTCGTCTTTTGATCTGCCAATGGCGATCGGCATTTTAGGCGGATACGGTCTGCTGTCGAAGCAGGACGTTTCCGACTATTTGATGATCGGCGAGCTCACACTGGACGGCAAGCTGCGGCCGGTGAAGGGCGCGCTTTCCATTGCGATGCTCGCGCGCGATCGGAAGATTCCGCACCTGCTCGTTCCGGTCGGGAATGCGCGCGAGGCAGCGGTTGTCGAAGGTGTCGCAGTGTATCCGGTGCGCACGTTGACGGAAGTTGTCGAGTTCATCAACGGCACACGATCTATCGATCCGGTGCGGAGCGACGGCCAGCCCGAAACCCACGAATCTTATCGCCGGCATGAAGACTTCCGCGATGTTCGCGGGCAGTTCCACGCCAAGCGCGCCATCGAAGTGGCCATGGCCGGCGGACACAACATGCTACTGATCGGGCCGCCCGGCGCAGGCAAGACCATGTTGGCGAAACGTATTCCGACGATCCTGCCACCGATGAGCTTTGAGGAGAGCCTGGAGACAACTCGGATCCATTCCGTGGCCGGGTTGCTTCCGTCCGAAACCGGACTCACAACGACGCGGCCATTTCGCTCGCCGCATCACACGATATCCGATGCAGGACTGGTTGGCGGCGGTTCGATTCCGCGGCCCGGCGAAGTCAGCATGGCTCACAACGGCGTGCTGTTTCTGGATGAGCTTCCGGAGTTTCCCCGCAATGTGCTCGAAGTCTTACGACAACCTCTAGAAGATCGGAAGGTGACCATCGCACGAGCGCAAATGACACTGACGTTCCCGGCATCTTTTGTGCTGATTGCAGCGATGAATCCCTGTCCATGCGGATTTGCGAACGACTTCCGGCGTGAGTGCTACTGCACGCCACCCCAAATTCAACGGTATATGTCGAAAATTTCCGGGCCGCTGATGGATCGGATCGATATTCAAGTGGACGTGCCCGCTGTTCCGTACAAAGACTTGGCCGGCGGCCGTTCGGCGGAGTCATCGGAGACGATCCGTCATCGCGTCGTCGCGGCACGCAACACACAACTCCGGCGGTTCTTCGACGAGCATGTTTATTCCAACGCGCAAATGGGACCGCGCCTCATTCGCAAGTTCTGCGTGTTGAGTCCCGAGTGCGAACGCATCATGGAAAATGCCGTAACGAAACTCGGATTCTCAGCACGAGCCTACGATCGCATTCTCAAAGTTGCACGGACGGTTGCGGATCTTGAAGGCGCCGAAGATCTCGAACCGAAGCACCTGTCCGAAGCTGTGCAGTACCGCACGCTGGATCGCAATCTGTGGTTGTGAAAGGGAGGCCCGACAACAATGGCAAAACATGCAAGTTTTAAGGTCGCAAATTGCGACCTTAAAGAAACCCACGTTGATCCTGTGGATTCCGTGAAACGGCGCATCTTCCTCATGCGTGGACAAAGGGTGATGATGGACCACGATCTGGCGAAACTTTACGGCGTAACAACGAAGCGGCTTAATCAGCAATTTACACGGAACCGCAAACGCTTCCCCGAAGACTTTGCGTTCCGATTGACACTTGCCGAGGCGAAGGAGATCGCAGCTTTAAGGTTGCAAAATGCAACCTTAAAGCGTGGCCAACACATCAAACATCCACCGCACGTTTTCAACGAACATGGCGCCATCATGCTGGCGAGCGTCCTGAATAGCAAGGTTGCCGTCGAAGCCAGCATTTACGTCGTGCGCGCCTTCGTAAAGATGCGAGCGGCACTGATGGAATACGCGGAACTTTCCCGACGGATCGATGAACTTGAGGCCAGGTATGATGACCGATTTCAGCAAGTCTTCGAAGCGATTCGAGCGCTGATCGCGCCTCCCACCAAGCCGCCGCATCCGATCGGGTTTATCGGACCCGGCCGGCGCAGACGAAAAAAGGAGGATTAATGAACATCAATCGCCGTGCTTTCTTTTCGCTGCTCCTGGCTCAACCAGCACAGGCGACTTCGCTTCGAGTTGCTGTATTGGAAACGTTCGACATTGGCGAATCATCCGCCGCAGTTTTGGTGCACCATGCCGAAGTCGCCACCCGCGACGTATTTGCACACTGGCTTCAGTCGCATCCTAAATCGGCGGTCCGCGTACGCGGCAAAACTGGAGAAGAAGTCGCCGGCACGATGTTTCGCGTCCGGATGTGCTTCGGTCGCGGGCTGATTCTGCTACAAAGACCGATACAAGTTCGCGAACGGGATGTTCTAACGATCACCGGCTAGCCCTGGGCTAGAACCTCGCCGGAATCTGAGGCAGCAAGGAGCCTCCGTGCCGCTCAGCGTTATAACACGACAATGGCTACCAGCTACTGCCGCATCCATTTCAACAACAAACGAACTGCACCTCGATTTGAGGATATCTAGAGCCCGTGAACGTTTGGTCATCAGAATACCTGGTGCCCATCGGTATTTGCCACTAGTCTACGCTGCGACACGAATCTACACTCTCAGGCATGGGACGCGCGTTTGGATTAGTTGCAGTCACAGTCGTCGTGGGAATCGGCGGGTATATCTACATGAATCAGGCAAGGCAGATAACGCCCGGCGGCATAACGCCGAAAACAACGGTCACCATCACCGGAGTTCAAAACGACCTGCTGGCGATCGCTAACGCAGAGCGACGCTACTGGGTGACCAATGCAAAGTATGCCTCACTCGAGGAATTGCGCAGGAACGGTGACATTCAGATCCACACTCGCCCGGACTATACCTACTCTGCCGACGCCGGTGACAACTCCTTTAGGATCGTCGCAACCTATTCAGGACCTGACCCGCACGCGGCGAGACATATCGCCGTCGATCAGAACCTCACGATAACTACGCACTAGCGTTCACGGTTAGGCATTTCCAACGCGGCGAGTAATTTTTGGCATAAGAGGTCGAATCACGCTCGTGCGGTGCGTGCGCTCTCGACGGGCGCGGACGCCACCGAAGCTCGGTCTCAACGAAAGTTCTCCACCAGCATCAGGTCGTCGACGGAGGAGTCTACGCGTGTGTAGAAA
>QHXA01000530.1:5506-6091 GCA_003222755.1 Acidobacteriota bacterium | reverse complement strand
GTTGCCGCGTCCGGCACATCGATGGCGAACTTCATCGCGATGGCAGCACTGATCACACCTGGCGATGAAGTCCTAATCGAGCGTCCTGCCTATGAGCCGCTTTTAGCAGCGGCAAAATATTTCGGCGCAGCGATAAAACGATTTCCCCGTGAAGAGGGTCCACGCGATGTCGTATCCGCGCGTACCCGGCTGATTGTTGTCACGAATCTCCACAATCCCACTTGTGCCCGGTTCGAACAATCGGAGTTGCAAACGTTGGCCGATATCGCCAGAAGCGTAGGCGCGCGGGTGCTCGTCGATGAAGTGTATCTGGAGTGCATGTATGAAAACATGTCCTCCGCATTTCATGAGGGCGGAGACGTTGTATGCACGAGCAGTCTGACGAAGGCTTACGGTCTTGGCGGTCTTCGATGCGGGTGGATACTCGCGCAGCCGGATCTTGCAACGCGAATGTGGCACATAAAAGATCTCATCGACCCTAGCGCGCCCCATCCGGCGGAACAGTTGAGTGTTATTGCGTTCCGCCAATTGCCGCAGCTAGCGGCTCGTGCCAAGACGCTTATCGAAAGGAATCGCGCATTGCTT
>QHXA01000530.1:4960-5485 GCA_003222755.1 Acidobacteriota bacterium | reverse complement strand
ATAGACCTGACGCTGCCGGATTACGGAACGTGTGTCTTCCCGCGACTGAAATCGGGTGACGGGGATCGCCTGTTTGATTTGCTATATGACCGTTATGACACGGCTGTCGTGCCCGGGAGATTTTTCGAGATGGCGGATCACTTCCGCCTCGGAATCGGTGTTGAGAACAACATCTTCGCCGAAGGCCTCGAACGCTTGCGCAGTGCGCTGGAGAAACTCTAACGGCCGTCATAGACTGCCGCTACAGCCGCAGCAATAATGTAGAATAGCCGCCGGATGACAGCCACAACACGCTTCGACGTAATGCGCGCAATCCTGACTGAGCGAAACCGCTTTTACGCGGATCGGCTGAAGCGGGTGGATCGCTTCGATCACATTCCCTTTACGACAAAGCAGCAGCTTGTTGAGGATCAAGCAAACAATCCGCCTTTCGGGGCGAATCTCACGTTTCCGATTGAGAATTACACGCGCATCCATCAGACCTCGGGCACGGCCGGCAAGCCGATTCTCTGGCTCGATACCCAA
>QHXA01000530.1:1471-4955 GCA_003222755.1 Acidobacteriota bacterium | reverse complement strand
AAGGCGCGGGAGTTCGACGAGGCGATCGTGTCTACGTGGCGTTCTCATTCGGCCCGTTCATTGGGTTTTGGGCCGCATTTGAAGCTGCGCAGCGGATGGGCGTGATGACGATCTCCGGAGGCGGGCAATCTACAGAACAGCGCCTGCAGTCGATCTTTCAGCGTGAAGCAACGGTTCTGGTCTGCACCCCGACATATGCTCTGCGGCTTGCCGACGCCGCCCGGCTGCAGGGGCTTGATATGAGACGCAGCGCGATTCGTATTACGATTCACGCGGGCGAGCCTGGCGCGAGTATCCCGGAAACGCGGAAGCGAATCGAAGAGGCGTTTGGAGCCAGGACCTTCGACCACGTCGGAATGACGGAGATGGGGGCGTATGGCTTCGAGTGCGAACACCAGTCCGGATTGCACATCAATGAAGACGAGTTCATCGTGGAGATGATCGATCCCAACACACTCGCTCCGGTCGAAGACGGGCAAAAGGGAGAGCTTGTGCTCACCAATTTGGGCCGTGTTGGAATGCCGCTTATCCGTTATCGAACCGGAGATCTAGGTACTATTTCGCATGCGTCATGCGCATGCGGCCGCGGCTGGGCGCGGCTCCTGGGCGGCGTGCTTGGCCGTGCGGATGACATGATCACGATCCGCGGCATCAATGTGTTTCCGAGCGCCGTCGAGAACATCGTGCAGCGGCATCCGGAAATCGTGGAGTTTGCGATCGAAGTTTATCGGCGGCGGCAGATGCATGAACTGCATCTCAAGGTGGAAATCGCGGGTACGGCGAATGGGATCATCGAACGCTTAACTCAGGAATTCTCGAATGATTTGCGCATTCGCGCGAGCATCGAGCAAGTTCCGGATGGTAGCCTTCCACGGTTCGAGCTGAAGTCGAGAAGACTGAGATTCGTCGAATAAGCTGTAACGGCGGTGTCCGACCGCCGCCTGAAGTCAGACATTCCGCACGGCACCGCGGTGCCCGGAAATTAGCCAGGGGGTACGCGTTTTTTGCGTACCCCCTGGCTAATTTCTCAGCACGCCTCCGGCGTGCGGATATCCAATCTTACAAATCCAATGTTCGTCCGACTTTCTGCTCCAAGGCCCGCTCGTAAACAACCTTGCCGATGGCGACGTCTTCCAACGCCACACCACCGGATTTGAAGAGAGTAATCTCGGAGGGGCTCGTGCGGCCCGGCTTCAAGCCGGCGGCCACATCCCTCAATTCCGTGAAATCCTCCCAATGCCGCCGTCCGGTTTCAATCACGCCAAGAAATTCGCCCGATTCGATTTTGGATTGCTCGAGCGAGTCCACAATAAGCCGATTCGATCTCAGCACAACCTCGTCATCCAGTTCGCGGCGCAGGAGCAGGTTTCCTCCGGCCGCGTTGATGTGAACGCCCGGCTGCAGCCATTCGCCTTTCAGCACCGGTTCGCGGCTGCTGGTGACGGTCGTGACGATGTCACTGGATCGCACAGCTTCTTCCGGGGAACTGGCAGGTACAAGTTCCGCCTTCACCAGCGGCTGCATCTTGTTGATGAATGCTTCGCGCCGTTCAGGTCTCCTGTTCACAATAAACACGCGCTTCAGATCGCGCACCGTGGAGATCGCCAGAAGCTGACTTTGAGCCTGCCATCCGGCGCCAAACAGCGTTGCGTGCCGGGAATCGGATTTTGAAAGCAGTCGTGTCGCCAGGCCGCTGGCCGCGCCGGTGCGTATTTGCCCGAGCGCGTCCGCTTCGATCATGGCGAGCAGATCGGCTGTTTGCGCGGAGTAGAGAAAGAAGAAGAAGTTCGTTCGACCGGCAGCGACGGTGTATGCCTTGTATCCGAAGTAGCCGGGAATCGCGCCGGCCATCATGTGGAGCGTCGCTCCGGGAAGCCGCAGTCGATTTCGAGGATTTGTCCAGGCACGGCCTGCGGCTTGATCGCGAAAGGCAGCATCCAAAATCTCGATGACTTCGGGCACCGAGACAAGTCCTTCGACATCCTCTTCTTTGATGTAGAGAATTTTCATCGGAGGTGCGGCAAATTGCGGGAGCGCAACTGTAGGGGCGGTCATAAGACCGCCCCTACAGTACAGCTACTTGATTCCAGCGAGCTCTTGCAACAGTCTCCAGTTTTCCAAACGATCCTGATTCGTCGAAATCAGGGTCGCACTGGGATTGCCGTCTTTGTCGAAATGCTTTGAAAAGCGGCCTTCCGAACGCGCGAATGTGATGAAGTCCACAGGTTCGCCGGTCTTCGGATTCACGTACCAGTCATCCTTCACGTTGGGATTACCCGCCAGACTGAGCCGCTCCTTAAATTTCGATCCCTTGCGCGGATCGTAAATCAAGACCGGGAAACTCCGTGAATCGGCCGCGAGCTTCGCTTGATGCTCGGCCATGTTGTCACCGACGCCGTGTTCCGGCTGGCATGTCGTGAAGACGTTGACGATCGCCGGGCCCGGATACTGGTTGGCGTCCATAACTGCTTTATAGAAGTGATTCGGGTGAGCGCATGTGGTTTGAGCAACGTAAACATCTTTGTGCATCATGCAGATGTTTGCGAGTTCCTTCCGGTTCTCTTTCTTACCGTGGATGACTTTTCCATGAAAGCTCATCTTGGCATCCTGACCCTTGAACGAGCTTGTGGATGTCTGGCCGCCCGTATTCGAGTAGACCTGTGTGTCGAGCACGATGACTTTGATGTCCATGCCGGCTGCTAGCATGCGTGACAGCGACTGGAATCCGATGTCGTTCATTGCGCCGTCACCACCGATGATCCAGAGGCGCTTGTTATGCCAACCCTGTGCGTCCCACTTTGAGCGAACGCCCATGGCGACCGCAGGCGCGTTTTCGAAGAGCGAGTTGGTCCAGGCGACCTGGTAAGGATTGTACGGATATGTCGACGTGTATACCGTGTTGCAGCCAGTGGCCGCCACGATGCCGATGTTTTCCTTGCCGTAAACGAATCCCGTTGCCGCAAGCATCATGCGCAGTGCGGTCGCTTCACCGCAACCCATGCACGATCCGGCGCCGCCGACGTAAAGCAGCGAGCGCTCGGCAAGCATCATGTCTGCGAGGGCCTTCTCGTTGATGTACTTCTTCGGCGTTTCCGGCATGCCGCGATAGAAATTGAACGCGGCCTTGTACCAGGCCATGTTCTTATCATCTTTCGGGATCATCTTCAGCGCGTTGTGGTCGCCGCAGGCATCCACGCATTCGGCGCAGCCTTTACACTTTGTCGGATCGATGAAGATGCCGAACTTGCCGCCGCCCCCGGGATTTTTCTTCTCAATGACGTTGTAATACTTGTTCGTGATTCCCCATTGCTTGACCATGCTCTCGCGCAATTCGGCATCTTCGATATGCGACAAGCGCTCCTCGAGAGTTGCAGGTTCTGCGACTTTGCCGAGAATAGCGGTGTCCGGGCACTCAGTGACGCAATCCATGCAGCCGACGCAATTTTCGGCGATGAACTCCGGAATATCCGGCGCAATGTAGCTG
>QHXA01000530.1:599-1451 GCA_003222755.1 Acidobacteriota bacterium | reverse complement strand
ATGCGCCCGTTGCGGCCGGAATGATGCTGCGAGCAACCTGGTCGTCAGCTTCTAAGCCTTTTTCCGCGGTGCCACTCTCGTAGGCAGCGACCACCCGATTGTTGAAGTCCTCAACATCGACGACGTTGATGCGGATATCTTCGATGAGTTCTTCAACGGGGATATCAAATTCATTCATCCGTTACTCCTTAATGACATCAGTTACGCGGTTGCCGGGGCGCCTTTGCCGGGATTCGCCAACATCACGTCTCGCGGAATTTCCATCAGTTCACGATACCCACGCGATACGGCCTTCAGGTTGTCTTGCACGACACGCTCGCCCCGCTTGCCAAAGTATTTTCGGAGCGCCTTTTCGACGCCTTGGAACAGGTCTTCATCGCTGATACCGCTTTCTTCTCTAAATGGCGTCACGCGAAGGAAGACGCCGAGCAACACGATGCCTTGCATGCGCTGTTGCAGATCCGCCAGGGAGGAAACTTCCTTTGCGATCTTCACCGTATCCAGCGCAAACACTCTCGTGTTCTTCTGGATCAAGCTCCGCCGCGCCCACGCCGGGATTGCGGCCCAGATCTCGTTGGTTTCTGTCTTCGGACTTTGGACAAAAACCATTCCATTGTCGGCGAGGCCGGCGAGAGGATTTTCCAGATTGAACGCGTTCACGTCATTGAGCGGGATGAATTCGACGTGCTCGAGTTCGGAATGAACGCGGATGTGGTCTTTTGCAATCGTGAGGTAATAGGTGGTCGGCAAGCCTTTCTTTTCCGAACCATATTTCGGATATGCCTGCACGTCCATGCCGAAGACTTCGCCCGCGATCGTCGCGATAACCTTATTCGTCGTAACAGAGCCATA
>QHXA01000530.1:0-464 GCA_003222755.1 Acidobacteriota bacterium | reverse complement strand
TAAGTCCGCGGGCTCGGGCTCAGCATGTTTTCCGTGATGGCGATGACGTCGCCGGCTCGAACGTCGCGGCTGCCGAGTCCGGCAGAGCCACCGAAGAATCTCGGAACGCTATCCAGGTCGGGATAGCCCGGAGTTCCCGAAACCGCATCGGCGAATGCGGCTTTCGTTTCGCAGAGAAGAGGATTGGATTGCATCATCGGTACGTCGAGGCGCTCGATGAATGAAACGGCTTTGCAATGCCGTAGCGCTTCCACAACCTCAATCGATGGGAAAGGCCGCCAACAGGTGACGTGCAGCAGGCCCACCTTAACGCCCATGTTCTCGCGGATCCAATCGACCGAAGCTTCTGCGGTTTCGATCATGCAGCCGGAGCCGACGATCGCATAGTCGGCGTCTTCCAACCGGTACGGCATCACAACATCGTACTTCCTGCCGGTGATTCGGGTGTATTCGTCCATGATAGC
>QHXA01000529.1:1852-5949 GCA_003222755.1 Acidobacteriota bacterium | reverse complement strand
GCCGCAAGCAGCGCCAGGCGCTCAAGCAGGTGGGTACCGATTCCCTTGCCTTGAAAGCGGTCCTCCACCGCCATTGCGACCTCAGCCGATTTCGCGTCGCGGGCAATGTAGGAACCGGCCCCGATAATCCCTTCGTGGCCGGAAGACGTTCGCGTGATTACTAATGTGAGCTTCGACCGGGGATTCGAAGAGTCGCAAAGCGACTGTACGAGTTCTGCGGATGGCTCCGCGCAGGAAAAGAACCGGTGCTGTCTCGACTCTGGTGAAAGCCTGTGAAAGAAGTCGGCCACGGCAGGCGCATCCTGAACCGTGGCCACACGAACCGTTGCTGTCGAACCGTCCCTCAAAATCAACCGGCCAAATTCCGCCGAGTCCTGATACGGCGCCGGTATATATAAAGGATGCACCTATGCGGCAACGCGGCTCCCGCCGGGCCGCGCTCTCCTCTTCAACTTTCGCTTCATCGGCGGAATCAACATGACCGGGCACGAAGCCGCGCGCACGACTCGCTCGGCTGTACTCCCAAGAAGAGCACGGTCGAGCATCCCCTTGCCATGGATGTTCATGACAAGCAGATCGATTTTCTCGTCTTCAAGTGTTCTTAGAATGATGCGGTACGGTACACCGGTCTCGACACGAGTCACAATGTCACACCAGTTCCTTGCTTCGGTCGGAACCAAATCCTCCAGTTGTTTCCGCACGCCGTTCAGCAAAGAATCCTGATATTTACCCGACATGTCCACTGAAACGTCGTGAATAACATGAAGGAGCGTGACCTGCGACTCGTTCTCCTGCGCGACCGAAAATGCGTGCGCCAAAGCGTCCGGCGTTCCCTCTGAAAAATCGGTCGTAACCAGAAGCCGTCGGAATCGCGGCGCAGCGAAGGATTTCTCACCAGCTGCGCTGATGGTAACGAGCGGAACCGGACTATGACGTAGTAATTTCTCCGTTGTCGATCCTATGAACCACCGTTCGACGCCTCTGCGGCCATGGGTTCCCATTACAATGAGGTCCGGCTTTAGGGCACCGATCACCCATTTGATTTCTTCGTAGACGTCACCCACGCGCAATTCGGTTTCGGCGATAACGCCGGCCGCCCTCACTTTCGCTCTAAGCTCATTCATTTCCTGCGCGGACTTGTCTTCCATCGATTTTATGATCTCAGTCGTGTCGATCGCGTATTCGTATCCACCTGCAGCGATCGGCGTGATGACGTGCAACAGATAAATCTCGGCATCATAATTCGCCGCCAAGCCTGCCGCATAGTTCACAGCGGCATCCGACGCAGGAAAAAAGTCCACTGGACACAAGATTTTCTTGATCGTTAACATAGTGCCTCCTAACTCGCCCCATTCTGGGGGTATGCCTTCCTACGCCGCAGACCAACGTGACGCGTATAGTGCCGGCAACGGCAATGATAAGACCGGAACCGTCGCTGTGCGTATCACGCGTTCCGCGGTTGTACCGAGCAGTGCTCGTTCAAGACGTCCTTTGTTTTGCAGATTGATAACGATCAAGTCCGCCTTGTCTTTCGCAGCCAGGGCATTGATCGTTTCGTACGGAACTCCCTCGGTCAGCGTTGTTGAAATCGGTACGCTCCCGTCCGACACAAGCGCAATGTTGCGGCTGAGTCTTTCCTCAGCTTGAGCGCGAACTTCGTTGGCGTAATGCGGCATGAAGGCGGCGGCCGTCTCTATTCCGCGAAACGCTGCGTCAGAAGACGGAATGACATGAGCAACAGTCAACACTGCATCCAGTCCGCGCGCTAGGCGAATGGCGAATTCCAAACCTTGTTCGGAGCCATCGGCCAGGTCGGTAGCGTAGAGAATGCGCTTCAATGGAACCGTGTCTGGTTTATGAATCTCTTTCTGCGGATCCAGATGCGACACAGTCAAGACTGGAACATGCAGCTTCCGCAACATGCGCTCAGTTACAGACCCCAGCATCAGGCGTTCGAAATACGAGCGCCCATGGGTGCCCATGACCACGAGGTCAATTTTCTGGTCATCGACGATGCCGAGAAGTTCAGAGCGTACTTCAGCGCTTTTCACGACGATCTCGTAAGTCAGGCGCTCGCGGCATACGAGAGGTACCAATTCCAGCAGATCCACCTTGGCCTTTTCATAGGCTGCTGTATCGTATGCAGCGATATGAGCCAGAATCAGCCTGGCATCGAACTCGAGAGCCAACGACAACCCGTAGCTCACAGCCCGCTTCGAGGCTTCCGAAAAATCAACGGGCACCATTATCTTTTGAATGCGAATCATGATGATCCTCCCATTTCCTAAGGTCGGGCCCACCGGCCGGATCAGGCGGTACATCGCTTCGCGACCTTCTTACTTTCGTCCGGTCCCCCCCACGTCTGTTGCACTACACAGCCTTCGAAGCTACCGGCGCGGCTTGAAATGCATCGAACACCCTCGCGACGCTACGCACAAAAATCCGGCCGGCCGGAGTGATGCGGATGATGCGCGAGTTTCGTCCATCGACGAGCCCGTCGCGTTCCAGCTCATTCAACCGCATCAGCTCCGCCATGAGGTACTCATCAAATTGAATGTGAAAGCGGCTTTCGATGGCGTCTTTCGAAATGCGTCCGTTGCAGAGGCATTCCTCAATGACGGCGGCCCGAACGGCGTCATCGTTTGTCCGGATGTAGCCACGAAATACCGGAAGCCGGCCCGCGCCGATATTGTCCTCCCAAGCGCTCAATTCCCGCTGGTTTTGCGTGAATGTGCTCCCGATGTGGCTGATCGCGCTGACGCCGAATCCGAGTAAGTCTGTTTCGCTGTGGGTCGTGTAGCCCTGGAAATTCCGATGCAGCGAACCATTGTTGCGAGCGGCCACCAGCGCGTCGCTTGGCCGCGCAAAGTGGTCCATCCCAACGTGCTCGTATCCTGCCGATGTCAGCCGCTGAACCGCATCTAGAAAAAGCTGCAGTTTCTCCGATTCCGATGGGAGGTATTTTTCGAAGCTTCTTTGCTGATGCTTCAATGCTGGAACATGCGCGTAGCTGAATACTGCCAAGCGATCGGGGTTCAATTGAACGACGAGGTCAAGGGTCTTCTGAAATGATGACCTCGTTTGCTTCGGAAGACCGTAAATCAGATCGGCATTGATGCTCTCGAATCCCAGTGCCCGAGCCTGTTCGAATAACTCGCGTGTATGTTCGTACGGCTGAATTCGACGAACAGTCAATTGCACATTCCAATCGAAATCCTGGATACCGACACTCAGCCGATTGAAACCAAGTGACCGTAACGTCCGCAGATGATCGGGGGTCGTCACACGCGGATCGATCTCAATGGAGTATTCCTAGAATCGCTCTGCGATTGCATTGAACAATTCGGTGATCTGACGGGGATCAAGATATGTGGGAGTTCCCCCTCCCCAATGCATCTGGGTCACGACACGGCGATGGGCCAGCTCAGCCAGGTCCATTTCCTCAATGAGATTCTGGACGTAGGCATCTGCAACCGAATGATCTTTCTTGATGGCCACATTGCATCCGCAATACAGGCACAGGCGCTCGCAAAACGGAATGTGGACGTAAATCGAAAGCGGAGCTATAGACATTCGTAATGCCGAAATCAACAGCCCTGCGTGAGCGGCTTGCCAGTGCGGGGCCGGCGGGTAGCTCGTGTAGCGCGGCGTCGGTGTGTTGTATCGCTTGAGTAGTTCGAGTAAGTCGGTCATATACCCTCTGGCCGGCGTGAGGTGCACGTGGTGTTCCTCGCATCGCGTGCTTACATTTTCGCGGGTTAGCAAAACGCCTGCACACTGAACCTTGCCAATGTGTCGTAAAGGTCGGTTTTGAACTCCTGCCCATTGCCGATTTGACGAGCTGTAGGGGCGGTCTATGACCGCCCTGGGCGCTCAAAGAGCGCCCCTACAATGCGGAAGGAATCTTGCAATAACCAACGGACCATGGAAATTCACGGCAAACCAACGGATCCTTACCGAATTTTCTTTCCACTCGGAATCATTCTCGGCGTGATGGGAGTCTCCATCTGGCCGCTGTATTACTTCGGAATTACGCAGGGTTACTCGGGCCGCGCTCACGCCTTTGTTCAGACGGATGGCTTTCTTTTCTCATTCAT
>QHXA01000529.1:1261-1808 GCA_003222755.1 Acidobacteriota bacterium | reverse complement strand
TCCTTCGAAGAAAACTCAGTATGTCTTGGCTGCGATAGTCATCGTCTGTGCGACCGCGTTTGAATTTCACTTCTTTGAAATCGGAAATGCTGTCTTCGTCGCAGCACATATCATGCTCATCGCACTCGCAGTGCGCCGCTTTTTACGCCGCCAACAAGATCCTCCGGAGACATTCTCATTGGTCGGCTTCGGCTTAATCTCCGGCATGCTCGGCGCTCTGATTGACGCCGGGATCGCGTGGAACATCATCGCGCCATCATGGGATCTGCTGGGGAAACGACTCTTGACCGAAGGGATGGTTCTGCTCCTCGTGCTCGGTATCGGTGGATTTCTGGGGCCGCGCCTGCTTGGGTTTGCCGCACTTCCGAAATTCGTCAGCGTGGAACCGTTCGCACGCGCCAATGGAAAGATTCTCTTCTATAAGCTGGCCGGTCTCGCCGTCCTCTTATTGCTAATTGCGGAATACGGCTTCGGCTTTACGGCTATGGCGTTCTTGCGTGCAGGGATCGTGACCGCTGTCATTCTGTCAACGGTACAGCCTTGGCGG
>QHXA01000529.1:0-1170 GCA_003222755.1 Acidobacteriota bacterium | reverse complement strand
CGATCGCGCCTCGTTATCGCATCGACTTCCTGCACGTCCTCTTTATTGGTGGATTCAGTTTACTGATCCTCGCTGTCGGAACACGTGTCACGCTCTCCCACGGTGGACATAGCCTCGCGCTGGAGCGCGGTTCGTGGCCGCTTCGTATCGGCTTGAGCACGGGGCTTGTGGCGATGTTGGCTCGCATTGGCGCTCCATTCGCCGCGATGTCCTACTTTGAACATCTCGCGTTTGCGGCCCTGTTGTGGATAGCCGGAATCCTCTTCTGGGGTTTGTATCTTTATCGCTGGACCTCCAATTGCCAGAAGCAAAGCGGACCATAGTTGTTATGGCCGAATGGAGGTTACATGTCACGCAGATGGAAACTAGCGTTACTTCTTACTGGGGCGTTCATTACGTTCATGATGGCAGAGACCATTGTCTTGTCTCAAGAACTGAAGGCACCCACCTTCAGCCCAAAAGATCGTGAGCTGATCGAAACCTACTACAACCATCTCATCGGCGCGCTTGCGCCGGGTTCATTGGATCGATCGCCATTTCCGCTCGGAGTGGAGAAGGCACTCGTCGCAGGTTCGCACGTTCCAATGCAGCTGGAGAAGGATCTGGAACCCTTACCCGCAAAATTGGAATCGCAGCTGACTCCGGTCACGAGCGCTTACGGAAGGTACAAGGTTGGGCGCCATGTTGTCTTAATGAGGAAGGCAGATCTGGCAATTGCGGACATTCTCAAGAACGTAGCGGTGAAAGAAACGCGGTAAAAACGGGGCGGTGTTCAGTGGGCGAATTGCAGGCACAGTGCAATCAACGACTGGAATTCCCGCGCACGTGTTCTAAAAGGGTCTTACGAACCCGTTGCCGAAGGGCTCTCGGCTATGCAACTTCGATTGCATCTATTGCGAATGCGCCACCGGATCCTGGCCGCTGCAGTGGGAACTCCGCCCGCAATTCCCGACTGCTGAGGACATTCATGATGCATTGCTTGCCTCTGCCGAAACTCTTGAACCCGATGAGTTGGATTCCATCACAATCGCAGGCAACGGCGAACCCACGTTGTCGCCTTACCTGGACGCAATCGCCGATGTCGTGAATGCGGCCAGGGACCGTGATTGGCCGCAAGCGCGCACTGTCATCCTGAGCAATGGAACAATGTGTCACAAGCCAGGCGTACGT
>QHXA01000528.1:3511-4011 GCA_003222755.1 Acidobacteriota bacterium | reverse complement strand
CCGTGTGGAGTTCGGCGCCTGCGAGGCCAGCAATTCGAGATGCCTGCGCGCTTCGGGCAATTTTCCATTTGCAAGGAAGATCTCGGCTATCGACATCTGCGCTTCAGTATCCGGGATCGACTCCATCTGCACATCCCGACCTTCACCCGAAACCTTCACGATGTTGCGAGTCGACCGTTGCATAAAGACCTTCAGGTAATTCTGAAAGCCGAGTTCCAAATCGCGGTCACTGACATTTAGATACTGCAGAAGATTGGCATCGGCCTTTTGCAATGCCTTTAAATACTCCCTGAATCGTGACTCATGCTCGCCATGCATCAGGTAATGCATGAACGCCCACGCCTGCGCGTAGTACACGCTCGCTTTGGACGATTCGTTGTAGTAGGGGGAGCTCGAATCGACAGCGAAAAAATCCTTGAGCGAAAGCATCGAGCTGGTCTTCAGTAGCTGAAGCCGATCGAGCGAGATGCCGCCGAGCGAAATCTCGTCATCGCGAATTT
>QHXA01000528.1:0-3488 GCA_003222755.1 Acidobacteriota bacterium | reverse complement strand
GGGTGGCTTCGAAGGCCGCGCGCGACAAAGTAGTGCGTCAGCTCGTGATAGACAACGCTCGTGAGTGTTTCAGGAAACACACGGCCGGACAATACGATGAAGTCGCGATCTGGCCCGGCCTGGTAATAACCTGCCAAAGCGACTTTGCGTCCGTTGTACTCCGGCTCCAGTTCTTTCATCGTCTGTTCGTCGCCAATAAGCAACACTTCGATCGGCAACTCCGGAAGTTCGGTGTTACGGAACACGAGTGTCGTGCCGACGAGCTGGTGAAAACCCTCAAGCTCCCTCAGCACCCGTTTCGCCCGCTCCTCACCCGCAGACGATTTCACGATGTAGGTATCTGAGCTTACCTGCACCCAGCTGAGAAAGAGGGACAATACAAGCGTGCCAAACATCAAGCAGGATTTTAACACCGGCTACCCACGACATGGGCTCGGCGTGCGCGTGTGGAGTCAGGATGCTACCGTATAGTGGAGAGCAAATTTGATATGGAGGAATACGCATGTTTCGGTCACATGGTAAGGCACAGCAGATCCTGTTGATCATCTTGCTTGTAGTGATCAGCGTAGAAACCGGTGCTGCCTCGGACAGCGATGCTCTTGCGATTTCCCAAAACATTCAGATCTTGCACATGCCTTTCGGGACGATCTTAGATCCCGTTTTCGCGTCATCGGATCCCGCTTCACCAAACTATTCGCAGATTGTGAGGTACACCAGGGCTGGCGACTCCGCGATCTGGACCGGACACTATCTCGCTGCTGAAGCCTTCCGCTACGGGGCCACACGGTCTTCGGAAGCGCTCAGTAATACGAAACAAGCGCTGGCCGGAGTCCATGCTCTCCTCGACGTGACCGGCAATGACCTTCTGGCACGATGTCTTGTGCCGGTTGATTCACCTTACCTAGCAGCGATTCAAAAAGAGGAGGCTGGTCACGGGATCTACTACAACAAGCTCAAAGGTCGGGACTACTTCTGGATCGGCAACACGTCACGCGACCAATATTCCGGGGTGATGTTCGGTTTGGGCGTGGCGTATGACCTGATCGACGACGCGAACATGCGGAACGTCATTCGTGGAGATGTGACGCGGGTACTGAATTATCTTCTGGCCCATAGTTGGAATGTAGTCATGCCGGATGGCAGGATCAGTACGACTTTCCTGCATCGACCGGATCAGATGTTGAGCTTTCTTCAGGTTGGACGGCGGGTGAATCCTCAGAAATTCGGCTCGACTTATACAGCGTACCGCAGCGTTTACGCTTCCTCGGTAGCCCTTCCGATTTATTTCGACAATCTTGACGAGCACGACTCGTACTTCAAGTTCAATCTGAATTACATCAACCTGTACAATCTCATCCGTTTGGAGGAAGACAGCTCCACATACAAAACACTGTACACGCATGCCTACGACAAGCTGCGGCAACGGACCCAGCTGCATGGAAATGCCGATTTCAACATGCTGGATCGAGACCTGAAACGAGCGGACGCGGGTCACGATACCGCCACGGTCCTTCTTCTGCAGCTCTGGTTGCAGAGACCACGCCGTGATTACTGGATCGATTTGCGAGGCAAATATGCTGCCTGCGGCGCTGATCGAGCATGCAGTCCCATTCCTGTGAACGAGCGCGTCAACACCGACTTTCTGTGGCAGCGCAGCCCGTTCTTATTGTTTGGAGGTGGCTTCGGCACGATCGAGACCGCCGCAATCGACTACATTCTCCCGTATTGGATGGCTCGCCAAGACGGCCTGAACCCATAGAGACTGCGGAGAGAAATGTCTTAGTTTCCGATTCTCTTACCTTCCGCATCGTAAATCTCAACCGGGCCGTACTTTTCCATCGTGCCTTTGATCTTGCTCACATCGCCGACGGCTACCACTTGGAGATTGTCTGGGTTGATGTACTTGCGCGCGACGCGTTGAATGTCATCGGCGGTGACGGCCATCACCTGCGATGGATACGTATCCCAGTAGTCGGGAGGAAAGCCGTAGATTTTGCGGACAATCGCGTACCCCAGCAACTCCGTCGGCCTCTCCAGCGATAGCGCGAAGCCCGCAACAATGGCGCGCTTTGCTTCTTCCAGTTCGCTTGCCGGAACCTTTTCATCGCGGATGCGCTGGAACTCTTTAAGGAACTCGGTAATGGCGCCTTCCGTGACTTCTGTGCGGACATCTCCGCCCGCTCGCCATGGCCCGGGATACTTCAGCGCCGTGAAACTGCTGTAGACACCGTACGTATATCCCTTCTCTTCCCGCAGATTGAGAAATAGCCTGGCTGCGGGCCCGCCGCCTAAAATATGATTCGCGACGGTAAGTGCAATGTAGTCGGGATCGCGGCGGTCGATCGCGATGTTGCCGAGCACAACAGTCGTCTGCACAGAGCCAGGTCTATCGACCAGGAGGACTTTCTTCGAAGCGGCCGCCCTCGCATTCGGCGGCAAGACTTCCTTCAGATCCGTCTTCTTCCATGCCGCAAGCGCCTTCTCGAGTTTTTGCACAATTTCTGCCGCTTTGACATCTCCGGTGATGCCGAGAATCGCGTTCTGCGGCGCGTATCGGTCCTGATGCCACTTTGTGAGCATTTCGGACGTGATCGCATCAATCGATTCGTTTGTCGCTGCTACGACCGCTGCCGGATGCGCCCCGTAAACCGCCCTGCTGAATCTTTCATTGGATAAGAAATTCGGATTCGCCCGCTGTTGCCGCAGCTGCGCTTTAAGCCGCTGCTTCAGCCGGCTCAGCTCATCTGCAGGAAAGGTGGGGTTCAACAGAACGTCGTTAGTCAATGCGAGCCATTGATCCAAGTTGTCACTGAGCCCCGACGCATTAACGATTGTGGAGGACGAGCCAAAACCGGCAGATGCCGATATTTCAGCCCCAAGCTGTGCCGCCTGCTCCGCAATCTGCACGCTGGTCTTGGTTTTCGTGCCTTCTCGCAGCATCTGCGCTGTGATGTTCGCCAAACCGGCAGTGTTCGAAGGCTCGAAGATAGGACCTGCTCCGCTGATGTTGTACTGCAGGGAGATCATCGGCAGCCGGTGGTTTTCCATGACCAGGACCGTCAACCCATTCGAGAGTGTCGCCTCAGTAGCTCGAGGCAGCGTAACCTTGAGCACGTCCTTCGACACCGGCGCGCGGTTCTTTCGTTCGACCTTGCTGGTATCGGCTGAGTGGCTCTCCTGAGCGGAGGCCGGACCCACGACGGCGGCCATCAATGTCAGAAAGATCAGAAAGAATTTCCCGCTGTTCATTGGGGACCTCCCGTCCGCGGCTTAGGCACCGTCGTCAACACTGTACGATTCGAGTCGATCAGATATGTGCGCGCGGCTTTCTGGATCTGTTCCTTCGTTACACTCATCAGCTTATCGTTTCCGGTATTGATGATATTCGGATCGTTGTAGAAAACCGCGTTCTCGCCAAGTGCCTGCGCGCGGTACAACGTACCTACGAGTTGCTCGACCTTTCCACGCTTCACCTCCATTCGCACTTT
>QHXA01000527.1:6971-7420 GCA_003222755.1 Acidobacteriota bacterium | reverse complement strand
CTGACTCCTTTGACTGGAGGAAGCCGGTCGCTGGGAACGTATTTGTATTCGCTGACTGTGGTGACGCCCTTCGTATCCGGCGCTTCCGTCTGAGGCCCTTCTGCAACTGGCCCCGACGAGGATCCGCCCCCAATTCCTCTTCGGCTCACCACGTAGACGCCGGTGCCGATCAGACCGGCGATAAGAACGATTGAAACCAGCTTGCCGGCCCATGTGAGACGTGCTTGTGCCTCTGCCATTTTGACCTTCCTTTGAACTGGACAGCCGCGGGCGCTCGCTCCCGCTCGCTTAACCCCGGCTCATTTCCTGGCACGCCTCCGGCGTGGGTTGAATCAATTTCCCTGCCGCGTCGGTCCGATCTCTTTGGCGGCAGCCGGGGTTTCGGGCGCAGCCGCAGTTTGAATTCCCTGGCTGGCCAAGAATTCTGCAAGAGCCGCTTGTTCGAGGGC
>QHXA01000527.1:0-6844 GCA_003222755.1 Acidobacteriota bacterium | reverse complement strand
ATCGCCTACCTTAAAGGCCACATTGCTCAGAGCGGCCGCTGCTTCGGCTTGAGCTTCCTTGATCTTCACCTGTGAGAGCTGCTTTTGCAGTTGGTTAATCCGGTCTTCGAATTCCCTCTGACTGATTTTGGCCTGCCGCAGGTTTGCCTGATATGCCGTCTCCGTTTCCTCGAGTTCGTGTGTATCGGTCGTCAGGTCTGATTTGAGTTCCTGAAGCTCACGAGCGAGCGTGCCGGCCAGTTCCAGGTTTCCGGCCTGGTGATTCGCGAGAATCCTTCGTTCGAGCTCCTGCGCGCGCGCTGTCTTGTTTTTGATTTGGCTTTTCAGGCGCTCGGCAACGCCGGCCATTTGCGCCAATGCCATGTTGTATTGCGCCATTTTATTCCGGAACTCCTGACGAGCCGCTTCCATCAGCGCTTCGGGATTACGCTCTTCCAGCCCGCTGATGAAAAGCCCGATGAATCCTGTGAACAGCCTCCTCAAGCGCGCGACTAACGCCATAAGACCTCAACTCCATTGTTGTGTTATGAGAAACGAAAAGCATTCTAGGTCAGTTCCGGGAAAAAAGTCGCCACCCCTCCTCGCGGCGATGCGAGGAGGGGACTCTCGCACGATTGCAATTCATTCACATCTTGATAGAGACGACCCCACAGTAAGGCCGTCAATTTCTTTACAGCTCCCCTGCCTCGTTCCACAAAAACCTTGCGGCATTGGGCTTTAGCCGGCGCCTACGAAGTCTCATCCTCAATCGAGATGATCGGCTGATCGATCAAGAAACTGACCGCGTTTGCCATGTCTATCTCGCGTTGACGCTTTCGGCGGCGCCACTTGGTCCAGCTCTCTTCTTCGGCGGCGATCTCGTGTTCGACACGCTTTTGTTGTTCCTGCAGCGCTCGTATGTGAGTTTCCAATGCGGAGATGAGTTCTCGTTTGGATTCGAGCCACTGTTGTCTTTTGCCGGCGATGGACTCCTCAAAATGGTCCAGTGCCTGATCGCGTGCTACGGCATCTTTGATAATGTCCGCGGAATCCACACCCTCGGCAGCTAACGCGCGCAATGTTTCCTGCTGCGCTTGTGTACGGTTCATTCCGCGAAGCTTGTCGCTACTCAGCAATTCCTCCAGCTGGTTCACCGTCCAACCTTTCTCGGGTGCTTGGATGCCTGCGGCCTTAAACACGTCTTCAAAAGGCACCGACAATTCGGCCGGCAATTCTGCCAGTTCGCGCACCTCCGCGACCTCGATCTTTGTAACCAACTCGGCAAGAGTCACAGTGCGGGTTTGTATCTTCACCGGAGCGGAGTCCTGCGGCGAAACGGGACAGATTTCAATGATGCCGAGACGATCGCCGAGCTTGCGCAGCATGTAGATGAGTTGCATTCCTAAACAAACCTCCTTGTTTCTTCGATACGGGCTTCCACCTGCTCCGGCGTCAGATCCCGATACTGGGGCGGTAAAAAGCGGGAATCCGTGCACTCCTTTACCGCGACCAGGTCCATATATTCAAGCTTGCGCGTGTGGGCGTTCGGACGAACTTCCTTGAATATGCCCGCAAGGATTTCGTGCAGCGGAGACCGCGGCGGGGGCAGCAATTCGTACAGCCGCAACGCCCGAACGAGAATACCCTCGATTTCATTGCCGCCGAGCACGATGCCATCGGGAAGCGGCGGGATATCGCTTTCAATGAGTGGAAACTGGAGTCTCTTTGCTATCGACAGCAGCAGATTCTGCACCTCTTCATGGGTCTGCGGCGGGAATAGCGGAATATGCACATCGAGCCGTCCCTGCCGTTTTAGATCGACTTCCAGGAGATCCGGCCGGGATGTGGCGAAGACCCACAGAATGCGTCCCCGATTGCGAGTCTCCGACATTTCCTTCGCGAGCATCGCATAGACGCGTCCGGACAAGCCGCTGTCGCTGTCTTCGCCGCGCTTGCCTGCGGCTTGATCGGCCTCATCGACGAATACCACGACTTGTCCGAGCGCGTGCAGGACCGAGAATATTTTCTCCAGATTGGATTCCGTCGCTCCAACCCAGCGATCACGAAAATTCTTAAACACGACGCAGGGAACTCCCAGCTCGCCGGCCCAACATTGCACGATGAATGTTTTACCGGTTCCGATTCGGCCCGTAATCAGATACCCCATTGGAAGAGCATTCAGCAGTCCCCGCCGAAGTAGTTCCGCGTCCTCTCGCAGCCACGCCTTTACAGCGTCGTGACCAGCCACTTGATCGAGCGTGAACGGGGATTCGAGAAATTCGAGCAGGCCCTGGCACTCGCGTTCGATCAATTCTTTTTTCATCCGCATGAGCCAGGCGGCAGTAATCGTGCGGTCGTTTGTGAGCGCCGTTGCCAGCACTCTGCGGGCGCCAACGCGGCTCAGGCCGGTCAGCCGTCGCGCGAGGACGTCCAGCGGTACTTCGCACTTCGATGGCAGTTGCGGAAATTGCATTGCGATCAGTGTCTGCAAATACGCCAGCATCTCGGCTTCAGCAGGCAACGGAATCTTCAACGTGGCCGCATGCGGATTTTCAACGACAAGCGGGTTCAAATCGTGCAGGCCTTCGGTCAGCATGACGGTGACGATATTCGAGTGAAGAATCGCGGGGTCATTGGCCCATCCGAGAACTTTCACGATGTTCGCGCTGAAGGGACCGGTTAGCTGGATGGGATCTCCGCGCGGAACGACGAACTCCGCGAAATCGATGATGACCGCAATCTTGCGCGGCGCTCCCTCACGGCGGACTGCTTGCAGGTTCAATGTGCGAAGAAGGTACCTATCGATCAGTTCGAGAGCGACTCCGGGCTCGCGAGTCTGCAGTGTGGAAACCTCGTTGCCGACCGCCTGCTTCAGCCATTCTCCCCAATCTTCTCCTCCTTGAACCACGCGGATTCCCCTGCCGCGGTCGTATTCCACCACGACGTCATAACCGTCGAACATCACGGTTTCAAGGAACGCCTTGAGCGAGAGCAAGCGCCGGCCTACTGCATCTTCAGTAGGCACGACATCGAAAATATTTCCATGAATGAGAAATTGGGCGACCGATCCGGATTTGAAAAGGTCGCGCATCTGTTCGGCCCAAGCGGGTAGTGGATAGCTCATTGGGATTCCTTTCGCCCAGGGACAACGAGAGGCGGCGGTTCGGAGACCAGATCTTCCATCGCGCCATAGATCTTCTGCTGATCGCGTATCCACTGGTTGGTCCCACCCAGCGTGGTGGCGATTTGATCGATGCGTTGCGAGACGACTTCCGGATCGGTGGACAGCACCGCTTGCTCCCGCAGCAAGTCGACCTGTTGCTCAATGCGCGCGAGCTCCGCCTCCAGGAATACAAGCTTCTCGGCGGCCTCTCTTGCTGAAGAATTTCGATCTGCCCGGTCAGGCTCTTGCGTAGGTCCTCACCCACTGCCGGTTGTTTCAATCGCTGTTGCAGTTTTCCAATCCGCGCTTCGATCTGATCAATCTCTTGTTGAGAGGCATCTTCCTGTGAACTCGCGGATTCATGCATGATTTTCTTAATCGACTCTCGTGTGGGCAGCAGCCCGAGATAAATCCACATCAGCCGCGCCAGACCCTCGCTTTGTTCTTGCACGCCTGCAGGCACTGCGGCGGCGCCGGCTTGCTGATCGATAATGCTTTCGCAGCGGCTTTGCAGCGCGCGGTACCGCTGTTGATCTTCTTGCGGAAGCCTGCGCAGCAGATCGTACAGCCGCTCCTGCCAACGCCGGCGTTCGTCCAAGAGGCGGCGGCCGTCGACCAGCCGTTGGAATCGGGGATGAGTTCCCAACCAGCCAAGATATGCAAGCTCGCATCCAAGACCGATAATCCAAAATCCAGGATTGAGGACGCCGAGGAAACCGAACACGCCAAGACCAATCCAATTGGGCGGTACGAACACGCCCGTGGGACGCGCGTTGAATGCTGCGCGGACATAATCCGAGAAAGCGGGCTTCATGGCCTGCTCATTCTACTTTTCGCCGTACTGTTCTCCAACACACTCCGAAATGCTTCGGTCACAACCATTGTGGCCTTTTTGAATTCAGGCCGCTCCTGAGCCTCCAATGGCGGAAGGCCGATGGACGGCGGAATGGCGTCGCGTATGTCGTAAGCGATCTGTCCGGGGGCCTTCGTAAAAATCCATAATCGCTCGGCGAGGTACACGGCCTCGGCTACGCTGTGGGTCACGCAAAAAATCGTGGGCTGCAGGCGATGCCATAAACCGACCAAGAGTTCCTGCATCTCGAGGCGAGTAGGCTCATCCAGCGCGGAAAACGGCTCATCCATGAGCAGAATTCGCGGCTCCGTCGCGAGCGTGCGCGCGATCGCAACGCGCTGCTGTTGGCCTCCGGAAAGCTGATGTGGATACTTGTGTTCGTGCCCGCCGAGCCCGACCTGTTCGATGAGCTCTTTGGCTCGCTTGGAGCGGCCGGCGCGATCTAAACCAATTTCATGCTTGTTGATTTCCAGGCCGAACAAGACATTTTGCGTCACGGTCAGGTGCGGAAATGAGCTGTATTGCTGAAAGATCATGCCGCGGTCTCTTCCTGGGCCCGGCACCGGCTGCCCGGCCACGAGGACCTGGCCTTCGGTCGGCTGCAAGAACCCGGCAATTAGATTCAGGACCGTGCTTTTGCCGCATCCGGATGGACCAATGATGCATATGAATTCGCCACGATTTGGCACGTCCTCAATCGAGAACGATACATCGTGTATCGCGGTAAACGACCCAAATCGCACCGTCACGCCACGAAAGTCGACGACCGGAGGCTCGGCAGGCTTGGACGCGCTCACGATGAGGACCGCCTGTATGGGAACAGCATCCGACCCAATCGCTCCCACACCAGGTCCGCGGCCCAGGCGATCAGTGTGATGACAACAATCACGAGATAGATATGCTCGCGCGGTCCGCGCCGGAACGAATTTTGGATCAAAAATCCCAACCCATCGACCATTACCACAACCTCGGCGAGAACGATATAGGTCCAGCCTACGCCGAACGCCAGACGCATCGCGTGCCATAGATCGGGAAGCGCGATCGGAATCAGAACCCGCCGGATTACATCGAGGCGCCTGGCGCCCAATGTATACGAGGTGCGCAGATAAACATCAGGAACAGATTCGACAGCATTGACGACCATCGGAAGAAGATAAATCCCAAACGCCATCGCCAGAAACATGACCTTTTGGAACTCATCGATACCAAACCACGACATCGTCAACGGTACAAGCGTCGCAATCGGGATATACCCGCTCGCCGTGGAAACAGGCGTGAAAACGGCGCCCACACTGCCAAACGCTCCCATCAATATTCCTAATGGAAGCACGATCATCAGTGCGAGCAAGAAGCTCAGGACCACCCGCCGAACGCTGGCCCCGATGTGGTGCAAGAGATCGCGGTCTTTCACAAGCTCCGGGATGCTCTGTACGACTTCGGTCGGACTCGGCAGTATGGTAGGCGCGATTCTGCGCTCTTCCGGCGGACCGGAGGTGAATAAAAACCACAGCAGAAGAATTGCAACAATCGGGAGTGCGCCGAGAATGACCGCTGTCTTCGCCGGCACTTTCCCCCGGATCTTCAGAAGCAAACTGACCGGCATGGATGTCAATAATACCTGAGTGGGGACAAGGGGTCAGACCCCTCGTCCCCTTGGTGCCTACTTCGGCGAGTGTCCCAGCCCTTCCGCGCAGGCGAATTCCCGAAGTTCATCGTTCGGAGGCTGAGCCTTTCTGTAGGTATGGACGGTTTCCCACGGCTTCGTCAGCGCTTTGGGATCGTTAACAACGATGCGATCTTCAAGAATGCCGGGCGCGGTGAACCGGATGCGTTCCTTGACGGTCATCTCCTCGCTGTGCGGCGATGAATTATCGATGAACGAGTTCGGGTGCAGCGCCACGGTGTCCACGACGAGCGTATCGCCTTCCCAGTGACCAGTCGAATAGCCCGCGTACGTCGGATCATTCAGAACCTTTTGAGACGGCTTGCGTCCATCGAGATACACACGGCGTAAAGCGTCTTGCCACTCGCTGAAGAATGTGATCTTGTCTTTGGTCTGCATGATCTCCATACCATACGGCATGCTCATCATCTGCGGCATGCCTGGCGGGAGACAATTCGCGATTGGGTCGTACTCGTAGGACCCGCTCATTCGCGATTTCCTGATGATCTCCCACTTTGCCATGTACTCCGGAGTGAGAGAAGGAGCGTTGGGCGCGCGCCCGTTCGATAGGTCGCCCGTCGGCGCCGATCGAGTTGGCGGCGCAGGCGGTGTTCCCCGCTGACCTCCAGCCGGAGCCGCCGCGGCCGCTGCGCCGCCACCACCACGGCCCTGCTGAACCGGATAATATACGCCTGAGAAATCAGGCGGGTTGGCATTGCTGTTTGCGGTGGCGCCTGCGCCCTGTGCATGGAGAGTAGCTGGGGCGAACGCGGCCAGGGCGGACAGTGCAACCGAGCAGAGAGTCGAGGTAACCATTCTGTGCATGTTTACTCCCATCCTTTCGCGCGGCGCTATTGATTGCCGGCGTTACCGCCGTTGCCGAGTATCGTTCCGTCCTGCTTCGTGACCCGCGCGATGATCCCCACACGGCTGCCATCTTTCGCCGGACTCATGTGGACGGTCACCTTCTCGCCGGGCTTTAGGACGAATCTGTCCCAGCCGGCCCGGCCGAGCACTCCGGGCGCGCGGCCTTCCACGGCCCACTCTACCTTTCCGCCTTTATCATCGTCGACGGTGAGATACAACCAGGTGTGAGGATTCGTCCATTTCCATTCCTTAACGATACCCGTGATCGTGATGACCTGGTCGACCTGATAAGCCGAGTTGCTATGGTGCGACATTGCCG
>QHXA01000526.1:546-4034 GCA_003222755.1 Acidobacteriota bacterium | reverse complement strand
CTCACTGCGCCATACGTCCTGATTACCGCGGCCGCAATCCTTTTGCTCACCTCGTTGAAGTATCCGCATAAGTTCTACACTAACCGGGTAGGGGCGATCGTGTTTGCTGGAATGTTTCTGTTCCTTGGCCTGAGCATACTCGATCCCAACTTCCGGTTGATCGTCACTAAGCCGGATAACGTGCCAATCGTCGGAATGCTCTTTCTGATCCCATTCTTCACGTGGTTCGCGATGCGTGAAGCTGTTCGAAACGACCAGCGCATCGCGGAAGGCAAGCCGCTCATCGAGCAGGAAGAAACGGCTGAGAAGGTTCTGACCTGGCCTGATTTGGTCTATACGGAACTCATTTGCATGGTCGTGCTGACGGTCCTGTTGATCGGATGGTCGATGGCACTTCAAGCGCCCTTGGAAGATCCTGCGAATCCCTCCAGCTCACCCAATCCATCGAAAGCGTCGTGGTATTTCCTTGGACTGCAGGAAATGCTCGTCTATTTCGATCCGTGGCTCGCCGGCGTCGTGTTTCCCGGCCTGATCATTGTGGGGCTGATGGGCATTCCGTACATCGATACAAATCCAAAAGGAAATGGTTACTTCACGCTCAAAGAGCGGCGATGGGAGATCACGACATTCCTGTTTGGGTTTTTGATTCTGTGGATCCTTCTCGTGATTCTCGGCACGTTCTTGCGCGGTCCGAATTGGAATTTCTTTGGTCCTTATGAGTACTGGGACATCCATAAACTGGAAGCGCTCGTGAACGTGAATCTGTCGGAATACATCTGGGTGAAGGGTCTCGGAATGGGTTTGCCGAAGAATCCGTTGATCCGCGAGATGTTTGGGTTCCTCATAATTCTTGGGTATTTCTTGTTGCTGCCGCCGCTATTCGCCAAGAAGTGGTTCAAGGGCTTCTACGCGACGCTCGGACCGGTTCGTTTTCACGTCATGATGTTCTTGTTGCTATGCATGGCAGCGCTGCCGATCAAGATGGTGCTGCGGTGGTTGTTTAACCTGAAGTACATCATTGGCATTCCTGAGTACTTTTTCAATATTTGAGGACATAACTGGAATGGAGCAAGGCCTTGAGTAGTGAAACTCCCAACGAGGGCGGTCCCAAAAAGCCGCCAATACCGACACCGGCGAAAAAGCTTCCGGCGCTGAACATCGAAAGGCGCGGTGACCGCCTTTACCAAGTTATCTACCTCCACAAGTGGTTTGCGATTTCCAGCCTCTTGCTGTTCCTGTTCACGATTGCCATGGTGCTTGCGGATTATTCGCGCGAATGGAAAAGGTACCAGCGTGACTTCGTACGGCTCCAGATTCAAAAGACACGCAGTGACATCCAGCAGGTTTCGTCCTCTCTGGATCGCGCAAAGCTGCAGCAACTGGACCAACAACTGCAACAATCACGCGCTCAGCAACAGCAAAACGAAGCGCAGATCGAAAAAATCCAGAAGCAAGTGAGCGATCTGAACGCGAAGTTATACGCTGAGGAAGAGAACTATCGTTTTTCGAAGGCTGTTTACGATAGTGATAAATACGGATACGAAGATGCTTCCGCACACAAAGCCTCCAATACGCAAAGACTCGGTGAGAAGCTGAAAGCCACCGAGAAGAGAATGAATGACTACAAGGGCCAGTTGGACCAGGTGACTCTGGACCTGCGCGCCGCCAACGCGGAACTGGACAAATACATCGGCCAGCGCGGTACGCTTCAAAAAGACCGCGAGGTCCTGTTGGCGGATTACACCAGACTCCAGACGCGACTGAACACGCTCAATCCAGGCGCCATCATCGTGTCTTTCCGAAATGCGCCGGTATTCGATTTCATGAATCCGTCGGAGCGCATCAATCAGGTCATTCTTAGCAACCTATATAATGACCAACCTTTTAAGGCCATCCCGAGAGTGGACCGCTGCACCACCTGCCATCTGGGAATCGACCAAAAGACGTATCAGGATGCGCCGCAGCCGTTCAAGACCCATCCCAACCTGGATATGTATCTCGCGTCCGGCTCACCGCACCCGCTCGAAACGTTCGGCTGCACGACTTGCCATGCAGGACTCGATCGGGCAACAAGTTTCCAGAACGCGGCGCATATGCCGCGAAGCGAAGATCAGCGAAAAGAGTGGCAAAAGAAATACGGGTGGCGCGAAGACGAGTTCATTCCTCAGCCTATGCTTCCGATGAACAGTATCGAAGCCGGGTGTTACAAGTGCCACAACGCAAGCTCGGAGGTCCCGAAGGCGGCTGCCTTCAATACTGGCCGCGACCTGATCCGCATTTACGGCTGCTTCGGCTGCCATAAAATTCCGGGTTACGAAAATATTCGTAAAGTCGGCCCGGATCTTTCGACAGTCTCCGGAAAGCTGACAAAAGAATGGGTGCGCAAGTGGCTCGCGAATCCGAAAGAGTTCAAGTCGCAAGCGCGGATGCCCCAATTCTGGTGGAACAGCAACAACAGCGGCAGTCCTTATTGGGACAAACGGAACGCAGCAGAGATCAATGCCATTGCGGAATTCCTGTGGGCAAACTCAAAGCCCAAGGAACTTCCAGCAGGACGTACGGGCGGCAATCCCGAAAAAGGCAAGCAGATTGTCGAGACCGTCGGCTGCTTCGGTTGCCATGCGATCGGTCCGATTCAGGAAGTGGCGAATCAAAGTCAGATTCGGCGGAGGCACGGCTATAACCTCGAGAACCAAGGCAGCAAGGTCCCCCAATCCTGGATCTACAACTGGGTGAAAGATCCCGCGCAGGTTTGGCCGGAGACAAAGATGCCGAGTCTCCGATTGACGGATGAGGAAGCGGCAGACGTTTCCGCTTACGTGGCGTCGCTGAAAAATCCGGAATGGGAGAAGAAACCGCTTCCACAAATCGATCAAGCCGCGCTCGATGACGTCACCCTGGAACTGTTGCGAAACAATTCCACCGATATCGAAGCACGCGAAAAGCTCAAGGGCATGTCGGTCGAGCAAAAAAATCTATACGCGGGCGAGCGCCTCATCAGCCGTTATGGCTGCTTCGGATGCCACAATATTCCGAAATTTGAAAAAGCACAGCCGATCGGTACGGAACTCACCGAAGCGGGAAGTAAACTCATCTCGCAGCTTGATTTCGGATTCCTACCGATCGAACACTCCCGGCGCGGCTGGTACGAGCAGAAGCTGAAAGATCCACGCATCTTCGATGTCGGGCGCGTCAAGCGGCCTGAAGAACTCTTGAAGATGCCGAACTTCCACTTCAGTGATAAGGAAGTCGACTCTATCTCGGGTGTGCTCGTCAGCTTGGTGAAAGATCCGGTCCCGCTCGAAATGCGTGACAAGACCACTCAAGCTATTGCCGATGGCCGGCAACTGCTGGCGGAAAAGAATTGCAGGGGATGCCATATCATCGAGGGCGCAGGTGGCGACATACGTCCAACAAAGGAACAAGCGCAGTGGCCGCCGAACCTCAATACTGAGGGCTTCAAAACTCAGCCCCTGTGGTTGCATCCT
>QHXA01000526.1:0-497 GCA_003222755.1 Acidobacteriota bacterium | reverse complement strand
GTTCCACTTCACGGAACAGCAAGCCGCGACGATTGAGCGGTACTTCTCGGCATTGGACAAAGTGGATTATCCGTTTATCAATACGGATGTCAACACGGATGCCGAAAGGCTCAAGGTAGGCGCCGAGCTGTTTACAAAGCTGCAATGCCAGAGCTGCCATCCGACGAGCAACGCGATTCCGCCCGGCAAATCGCCAGAAGATCTCGCGCCCAATTTGCAACTGGCACATGAACGACTACGACCCGATTGGGTGTTGCAGTGGGTTGCAGATCCACAAAAGATCTTCCCGGGAACCCGAATGCCGACATTCTTTCCGCCCAATGACAAGGGAGTGCCTGTGAGTCCATTTCCGGATATCCTCGGCGGCGATGTGAAGGCGCAGATCCAAGCGATCCGCGATCATCTGTTCATCACGGTCGGCGGTGGCAAGCGGGCGACCCGCAGCAGCAGCGTCACGAATTAACAATCGGGATCAGCCACAAAAAGACACAAGATTC
>QHXA01000525.1 GCA_003222755.1 Acidobacteriota bacterium | reverse complement strand
CAGTACGTTGCTGAAACTCGAGACTGGAGATCAGATGATCAATCAGCACGGACCGCAGCCGCGAACGCACGTGCCAGGCCGCCTCGCCGAGAGAAAACCGAGCTGCCTCGGTGAGTTGTTGCGCGCGTCGAACCCGGTATTGTCTCTTTCCAGCGGTTTCGAATGGGACGCCGAGATCGAATCGAAACGCGTACGGCGACTGTTCGGCGTCGGTGTAGCCTGCGCCTCCGGCTGTGCTCGGGTTCGGTTTCGTACGCGCCGTCCGGATCGCAGCTTCGGCCTCCTCCACACGCGATCGTGCTTGGTCCAGATCCGGACTGAAGTAAAGCGCCAGGATGGTCAGGCCCTCCAGGTCGAGGGACTGAGGTGGCCACACGGCGGGTTTGACTGGAGAGTTCGCGCTGAAGAAGCCCTCCAGATTCGGATCGGAGATGCTGCGTGTGCGAAAGGACTGTTCCAGAGCAGGAGGATCGATCGGCCGCGGCACATATCGGACACAGCCGGAAACCAGGATCGTAATCAAACCAATTTGAAGCAGATTTTTGAACATGACGTTTGCCCGTTTATTGCGAATAACGAAAAGAATACACGTGTACTCACGAACGAAACGGGAACGACATCAAATACGGAGACTGCCGAGCAGGACTACATTTTCAGGAGGAGAAATCTCGACTTGAATCGACGGATTGGGAAAGAAGATGAAAGGATCTGCTGAAACGGTTGCGATGAGCAGCAACCGAAAGAGAAGAGAGACAATCCGTTTGCAGATGGTGAAAAGTCCCATCGACATGAATACACACAAAAGCAGCAACACGATATCAGTCCCGTGATCCAAGTCCTGGCCGCCATCGAACAATTCGAACGCGGGTGCCAGCAGGACAAGGCCGAGCAGGAAAATGATCACTGTGAGTCGTGCTATTCGGTACATGGGTATTGTCTAGCGCGTAGCATATCACCGCGGACCGGTGCCTGGATATTGCCCAGCCTACGCATTTTTGCGTCGGCCTCCGCGCGCGCAATCCCCGCCTGATTACGATCGCGAATCTTCAGCGGTACTGACACGCCAACCATGAGGGTGTTATCGGTTGCAACACGCTTGTAACCCACGAATGGCGACACGTCCGGTTTGGCGCGCGGGATCGAGGTAGCATGGTTAAAGAAGGTGAATTGCTGGTGGAATTGACGGCCGCGGAAATGAAAGCACAAATCGCCGAAGCGGAGTCAAAGGTTCAGGCCGCGGAAGCAGAACTCGCTCAAGCCGAGGCTCAATTGGCAGCATCACAAAGCACCTTTGACCGCATGAAGAAGGCGGCCGAAACACCGGGAGCCATCGCCGGGAATGAATTGATCGTGGCTGAAAAACAGGCGGATGCCGCGAAAGCCGTAATTAATTCGCGCAAACAGGCCAGCCAAGCCGCACAAGCAAGCGTGCAGGCGTTGAAGAGCCTCGAAGCGTATTTGAAGATCACCGCGCCCTTTGCCGGCGTTGTAACGGAACGAATCGTTCACCCTGGAGCTCTGGTCGGTTCCGGATCCAATGAGCCGCTTCTTGTACTGCAGCAAAATTCGCATCTCCGGGTTACCGTCGCGGTGCCCGAAGAAAACGTTGGTGCAATCCCAAAGGGGGCCAAGGTCGCTTTTCAAGTGCCCGCATATCCTGACCGGAGTTTTTCGGGGACCATTGCGCGCCGGTCACAAGCTCTTGACCAAAAGACCCGCACGATGGCCGTCGAACTCGACGTCATGAATCCCGATCAATCTCTAGCCTCGGGTATGTACGCAACAGTGAAGTGGCCGGTCCAACGCCCAAAACCGGCGCTCTACGTTCCCAAAACAAGCGTGGTGACTACGACCGAGCGGACATTCGTCAATTCGGGAAAAGAACGGAAGAGCCGAGTGGGTAAATGTCGGCAAAGGGGCCGCGGATGGGGACTTCATTGAAGTGATCGGTCCGTTACAAGCTGGCGACAAGGTAGTTAAGCGTGCCAATGACGAATTGAGGGAAGGCACGCCTCTTCAAACTGCGGCAAAGTAAAAAGCTGCAGAGTGCCGCAACAGTCTAAGAACGATAGGAGGATATGATGAAATCAAGAATGCTATCCGTGTTCCTTTCGTCTGTGTTGCTTTTGTCTGTTATCGCGGTTCTGCAAGTTCGCGCTCAACAAAGCTCCCAAAAGTCCGCACCAGCGCCATCAAATTGGAAGGCCGTGGACGACGCGATGGGACGCGCCGGGCAAGACCAACCCGACGGCGCGCATAAATATGCCATGCCGCGATCCGATCTGAAGGTGACTCTGGATGGTGTGGAGCTCAAAGCGGGTTTCGCACTTGGGTCATGGGCTGCATTTGACAAAATGGGCACTCAAAGCGAAGTCATGGGCGACCTTGTTTTGACAGAGGCCGAAATCGCTCCGGTCATGCAGAAGCTTGCCGATTCCGGAATTGAAATCACCGGATTGCATAATCACCTGATCCGTACAACTCCGCCCGTCATGTATATGCACATCGGTGGTCACGGCGACGCTGCACATTTGGCCAGTGCCATTCATGACGCGTTAGCACTAACAAAGACACCCACATCTGCCCCCGCCGCAAACCCTAACGCCGATCTCGGATTTGATGGCAAACAGATCGACAGCGTTGTTGGACACCAGGGCAAGAACAACAACGGCGTCTATCAATTTTCCGTTCCGCGGGCTGAGAAAATCATGGAAAACGGAATGACTGTGCCCAACTCGATGGGTGTGGCGACCGCCCTGAACTTCCAGCCTACTGGAAGTGGCAAGGCCGCGATCACCGGCGATTTCGTATTAACAGCAAAAGAAGTGAACCCCGTTATCAAAGCGCTTCGCCAAAACGGAATTGCAGTCACGGCGCTGCACAGCCACATGTTGGAGGAGCAGCCGCGGCTTTTCTTTATGCATTTCTGGGCAAACGATGACGCGACGAAACTTGCGAGGGGACTCCGGGCGGCGCTCGATCAGACGAACTCCGCCAAAGAGAAGTAAGAGGTAAAGGACATGATGAAAGCGAGACCCACAAGCGTCGCCCTGTGGTTCATATTCACCGTTGTGCTCGCCGTAGCTGCATTGGGTGCCCAGCAGTCCACGTCGAGTGACGATGACAAAGGTAAAGCTCTCGTCGAATCGAAATGCACATTGTGCCATGGTCTCGACGAAGTTCGAGTTGCGAATCTGGACAAGGCTGGCTGGAAAGAGTTGGTGGAATCCATGCGCACGAAGGGAGCCGATCTCAAGGACGAGGAAGTAACAGTAATTGTGAACTACTTGGCCAAGACTTATTCACAGCAGACCGGCACCGACACCAAGAAATTGGTCGAGGCTAGTTGTGGCTCATGTCACGGCATAGACATCGTTGAATCCGCGCAGAAGAGCAAAGAAGAGTGGACCGGAGTCGTGCGCGAGATGATTTCCTACGGTGCCGACATTAAGGAATCGCAGGTTCCTGACGTGGCTGATTATCTT
>QHXA01000524.1:577-3887 GCA_003222755.1 Acidobacteriota bacterium | reverse complement strand
GCAACGAGCGCCGGGGCAAGCAGCTTCAGCGCTGTCACGGGAAGCGCGCTGGTGAAGACGTAATTCGCCGCTCTATCTCCGGCGACGTAGGCGGTAATCACGCCAAAATAGCGGTCGCCGACATAGAACGCGAACGTGCCGGTGCGGCTGACCGGTCGCGACCATCTGCGCGTCTCATAGCGGTTATCGCCCGACCCTGTCTTTCCGCCGGCCACAATCGGCTTGCGGTCCTTCCCGACGAACGCGTTGGCGAGCCTGCGCGCCGTTCCGTTTTGCACCACACCCGCCAAGACTTCGCGTAAGGCGTGAGCCACCTCAGGTTCCATAACGCGTTCGCCGCTTTGCCGCTGCGGCTCAAAAACCGTTTCATATGGAGTGTCCCCGGCGAATCGTAACTTCTCCAGGCGCAAGATCGGCATCCGCACGCCATCGTTCTCAATAATGCCAACCAATTCCGCCAACGCAATCGGACGATCTGCCGAACTCCCGATGGCAGTCGCCAAGGAAGGAACAAGACGATCGAACGGGAAGCCGAGCCGCTGCCAGTAAGGCGTCATGCGCGCAAACGCATCCTCTTCGAAACGGATGCGGAGCCGGAGATCCTGTGCGTGGCGGTTCCTGGTCTGAAACAGCCAGCGCGAAGCCAATTCCCGAGCAGTTGCGCTGCGCTTGAGCAGCTCATCCCACGACAAGCCGGGTTCCCGCACCATCTGACCTGCAGACCAAACGTCGAGCGGATGCCGATCCAGCAGATAACCATAATCGGCAATGTTGAGGCGCTTAGGATCGTAAGATCTCAGCAGCCCCGCCGCCTCATCGCCGGAAACCGGCATTCCCCGCGACTCCATCCAGCGAGCCAAGCTGTCTGCATCGCCATCGGGATTCCATGCGAAGAAGAGGATCGCCAAATGACGCAACGATCTGCTTCGGCTTCCCAGCAACTTATCCACAATTGCCTGCGCGTCCAAATGCCGGTACGACTGGAAGCCTTGAAAAAGAAAATGCTGTGATTCCTTTTCCGCTATTTCTTTCAACATCCGCAGACGAACAGGATCGTCGGGCTGGCTTAGCATAGTCTGCGCATCGTACGGAAGCCGGACCTCATGGAAACGCACGAGGTCGCGCATCAGGCGGATGTAGACCAGATTCACCGAATGATAGAGGCCTTCGCGCAGTGTGAAGATCTGTCCGTCTTCGTCATTATCAAAGTTGCCGAACACATGGGCGCCCCCGCCCGTGAAAAATACCTCTCCTGTACCGCCGGAGTATTTGCGATCGAGCGCCTTGTTCAGCAGCGTGCGAAGATCGATCCCAGAATTAGCGCTCATCGCCTCAGTCGTCCAGCGCGTAATCGGATCGCGCGCCGCCTGCGATTTCTTAATAAGCGTTGCCGGATCAAGGCCGTGGAATTCGTGGTATAGCGAGGTCACCAATTCGAGGTAGTGAGCGAGAGTGCGGAGTTTTGCGGTGCTGCCCAACTCCAGCTTCATGCCCTCATTCACATCGAACGGCTGATCGAGCGTGTCTGCCTGCACTCTCAACACGTTGCCCATAGGCGTACGTTCAAAAAGTGTGAAGCTGTAAGTCACTTGAGCCGGATCGCCACGCAACAACAGATGTTCTTGCCGAAGACCTTGCGATTCGACGAAGGCCGGACTTTTCAACTTTTCGAACAGTTGGAGTACTGCGTTTTGTAGATGAGCATTGAGCGTTGTCTTGGCATCGAGATGTAAACGATCGAGCGTGTAAAGATCCGGTACACCTAAAGCGGCCATCAAGTGAGTCCGGAACGCGTTGGTCGCTTTCCGTTGAACATAGGCGACCGGCTGCGGCGCCGGAGCTTCTGATAAGAACTGAAGCGGCACGGATTCGACTCTGCGTGCGAAATCCTTCGAGATGGTGCCGGCGGCCTCGAGCTGCCGCACATAAAAAATCACCCGGTCTTCTAAGGCTGCTCGATCTTGCAGCAAATAGAACGATGGAGCACGCGCGGCACAAATCAATGCGAGAACGTGTTTGAAACCTGGCGCTTTGTCTTGTTCAACTGTAGGGGCGCTCTGTGAGCGCATGGGGCGGTCATAGAGGATCCGCCGCGCTTCTGGCAACTCGACGCCGAACCAGGCATAGAGGCCGTTGCCGACCCCATACACTTCTCCATACTTCGGCGCCGCAGCGAGAGGCACCGAGTTCAAATAATCGAGTACGATTTCACGTCTTTGCTTTCGCGTGTCCGATCCGGATCGGTAAACGCGGAGACTGGCGCTGAGCATCTGTCGCAGCTTGTCCACAGCGGAGCTGGTTCGGCCTCCTTCCGCATAGCGGAATTTTTCAATCTGCGTCGCGAGCGTACTGCCGCCCTCGACGCGAAATGGGAGTCCCAATTTATGGCCCACGTACGTCAATCCTGCTTTCGCTAGCCGGCTCCAATCGACGACTGGATTTCGAGTGGGCACGTCCGACTCCTCGAGTTCGCGGTTTTCCACGAATAACAACGCTTTTTCAATGAGCGGAGGAATGTCTTCGTAGCTTTGGAATACACGCTGATGAACGCCGGCATTGTAAAGAACCGTTCGATTCTCCCCCCGGACAATCAAACCCGCCGCCGCAGGTTCACGGAAAGGCGGAGTAATCTTCCACCGCGCGAGCCGTTGCAGTGCCGGCGACAGGCGGGCCTGCGCGACGATACGAAATCCCGCCTCCGTCAGGCGATGCGCGAATCCCGGCAGTCCGGCGTAACCTCGGGCCTGGTTGAATGGCCCACTCGAAGGGAACGCGATTGTTGGGCTAGGCCCTGGCTCAATGGTGTACGACAATCTGGACGCGAACGCAGACAAGAACCTCGCTTGAAATTGCGATGTTCGGGCCTCGAACAGCACAACCGTGCCCAACACGACCGGCACCAAGATCAGTCCAAACCATCGTGCATTGTTACGTAGGATCAGCAGATTGATCCTGAAAGGCTTCCACCATCCACTAGTTTTCTCCACCCGAAGCAGCTTTTGCGGGACGTTCTCCCGCGAGACAGAACTTGCGCGCAACATTTTTACCTCTTACTCGGTTGACGTTCGCAAAGACGGGTCGAACAGACAAAAAAAGCCGCATCAAGCATTCTCTTAACGCGGCGTCCCTCTGCAGTCCTAAGTCACACCACATAACGTGACACGAACATAATCAGCAATTTCTGCTCCGAATATATTCCGCAGCAGCAGCCGAGCAAGGCCTGTTGTTTCGTTGCGTATGGAATCTAGCGTTCCCAGCTGGAACCTGGATTCCCATCCGACGCCTGTAGACGACTTCTAGAAATTTCGCA
>QHXA01000524.1:0-442 GCA_003222755.1 Acidobacteriota bacterium | reverse complement strand
TTTCCGGGAGTACGCGCACAAAAGACGTGCGGCGTACTCCCGGCTAATTTCCTGGCACGCCTCCGGCGTGCGGGCCGCGGTCATAAGGCCGCCGCTAGAGTTGAAAGGAGCGTTGATGCTGCATTTTCGATGGTTTATTGCGTTCGTCATCCTGACGGCAGCGGCGTTGCCGGCACTGCAGAAAAACCCAGCCACGGACTGGCCGATGTACAACCGTGATCTGGCCGGCACGCGATTTTCGCCTTTGAATCAGATCAACACGCGAAACGTCGGCCGGCTGACGCGCGCCTGGACCTACAAGGTTGGGAAAGTCAAAGCCGAAGGAATCACCGGCGGCGCCGAGCTCACGCCAATTGTCGTGAATGGCATGATGTACATCGCCACGAACAACCGCGTGGTCGCGCTCGAACCCGAAACCGGAAAAGAAATCTGGACCTATGAA
>QHXA01000567.1 GCA_003222755.1 Acidobacteriota bacterium | reverse complement strand
GCTTCCCGCAAATCGCCGGAACGATTCGCCGCCACCAGCGGCAACAACACCTGGCGATAGGGCAAGGAAGTTGTAAAGAGAACGCGTATTTAGTGGCAAGGACTTGAGCTGGTTCGCGTCCTTCGAGTCGCCGATTCGGGCGGTCTCGGTTTCAATCAACGTCGGTCCCGCGGTGACTTCGACCGCTGCCGAGACCCCTCCGACTTGAAGCACAATGTCCACGCGCCGCTCGTCTCGAGCCGTCAGTTGAATGTTTGTTGCAACAAACTCACTGAACCCTGCGAGTGTCGCACGAAGGATGTATGAGCCTTCGCGCAACTGGGGCAGTGTGTAATTTCCCGTCTCGTTTGAAATGGTGGTATACCGGTAGTTGCTATCGACGTGCGTGGCTTCGATGACAACGCCCGGTACAAGCGCTCCAGCTGGATCGCGCACCGTGCCCGTAATGGCTCCATATGTCGTTTGAGATATGGCGGGACGGGAGAAAACCAGAATCAACGTGATCCCGAACGCGAGTCGCTTCATCGTAGCGTTCCTCCCAGCAAGAGGATTTACCACTCATGAAAGTGAAAGACATCATAAAACCTCATACATGGATCATTTTCGCAGCGACGCTCGCAGCAAGCCCCGCGCAAAAACTAAACTCGACGGTGTGGACGTTTGATCGGCTCGAGAGGATTGGCGGGTTCCCCACGACGGTGCTTGGACATCCGCGCCTCATCAACACACTGCTCGGGAAAGCCATCGAGTTCAACGGCGTCGACGATGCGCTCTTCATTGAAAACCATCCGCTCGCGGGTTTCCAGAGATTCACATTCGAGGCATTCTTCCGGCCGGATCGTGGAGGCGCTGCGGAACAGCGATGGTTTCATCTATCCGAGCGAAACTCAACCACGGGAGAGGATACGAACACGCGCGTCCTATTTGAAACCAGGATCATTGAAGACCAATGGTGTCTCGACGCCTTCGTTAATACCAACCTCGGCAGCCTAACGTTGCTGGATCGCGATCGCTTGCATCCACTCGCGGCCTGGTACCACGTTGCGATGGTCTACGATGGGAAAGAGTTGAAGAGCTATGTCAATGGCACCCTTGAAGGAAGCGGACCGTTGCAGTTTTCACCGCAAGGCGCCGGCCATTCTTCAGTCGGAGTCCGAATCAATCGGATGTATTACTTCAAAGGTGCCGTCCGCCAGGCTCGTTTCACGCCGCGAGCTTTGACACCACAGGAATTTATGAAACTACGGAACCGCCATCAAGACCGCTAATACTGAATTGCCCGCATCCACCAACAGCTTCAGGAGGCCCGCAAAAAAACCGGCGAACAGGACCGCCGTTGCCAAGACCAATTGCCGAAAGGCACACCTCCAGGACCAGGCCGATCGGCAATGTTCGCTTGAAGTTTGGAGCCGTCCTTCGCAATGGTGAGGTGATAGAGGGGCAATTCTCTCGATTCTCGATGCAGCTTCAGTTGAAAACGATCTTCCAAAAGCGACTGGACCATCAAGCTCATCGCATCGGGACGATCGGGATCCGGGGGACCGGTCGCCGGGGCTAAGGCGCCAGCCTCGGCTCTCGCTTCGATGTCGAACGCGGACGAATTGAGCCACTCGGGTCGGCCCTCGACCTGAAAATCACTCACACGATAGGCCTGCGTTATTAGCAATCGGACGGGGTAGTTGTTCGCAAAAAAGAAACCGCCGGGCGCGTTCCGGACAGGCTATTTCCAGCCCGTGAAGTGTTCGGTTTGATCGATGCGACTTCGAATGAGGGACGCGCCGACTGCGAGAATACCGGCAGAACGAAGATCAGAACCAACAACGCTTTTGCGATTCTCATTCGGAAAGGTTATCGCCTGACTGTCGCGCAAGGCAAACACTCATTGCCGGATATGGTGCACGCTGCGCTCGCTTCGCTCGCGTCCCCATTCTCCCCCTCGTGAGGGGGAGACGCGAGCGGAGCGAGCGAGGGGGTTCGCTCACACCGTTACTGCCACCACAACGACCGTCAGATCGTCGTGCTGTTCGGCGGAGCCGACCCATTCGTGGACCCGATCAGATAACTTTGAAGAGATCGCCTCGGCCGAGGACCCGGCACAACCGCGCAGCAGGTCCTTCAATCGTTCTTCGCCGAATTCTTCGCCTGCGATATTTAGCGCCTCCGTGACGCCATCGGTGAATGCAATGAACACATCTCCTGGCTGCAAATCCAGACGAGCCTCCTCGTATTGCACCTTGGGAAATAACCCCAGCACCGTTCCTCCCGTACTGAGCCCCGTGATCTCACTCTTCCGCATCAGATATGGCGGATTATGGCCCGCGTTCACATATCGCAGCGTGCGGCCGCGATCCTCGAGCTGCGCATAGAAGAACGTCGCGTACTTGTTACTCCCACTCGAGCGATACAGAAATCCATTCATCCGCTCCGCCAGCTTTGACAGCGGCACGTCCCCATCCGCAGAAATCACCCGCAGCGACGCCTGAACGACCGACATCAACAGCGCCGCGGCAATTCCCTTTCCCGAAATATCCGCGATGGCAATTCCGATCCGCCCATCCGGCAAATCGAGAAAATCGTAGTAATCGCCGCCGACCGTCCGCGCAGGAAGTGTGAACGCCGCAAGCGTCGCGTCGCTTGTAAGGGGCGGTTCCGGCGGCAGCAATCGTCTCTGCACCTCCGCCGCGAGCGCCAACTCGCGCCGCAATTTCTCTTGTTCCAGGGCGCGATCCGTCAGCCGCGCATTCTCGATCATCAACGCGAATACATCGGCCGAGTTACTCAACACCTGCTTCTCCGCCGGCGTGTAGCTGTCACCTCCGTTCGGCGCACCCAGCAGCAGCACACCCACGATTTCGTTCTTCGTCCGCAGTGGAACCGCAATGCGCGCGCCCGTGCTCTCGAGGAATGCGATCTCAGCGCTATGCTCCGGCTTGAATTCGCTTGCCCACCGCTTCCACGTCTCGAAGTCGCTCGGCGCGAGCGTCAGCGGATGCGGATAATGTTTCAGCCGCTTCAGGAGGATTCCTTGTGCCGGCAGCGCGCCCTGATCCAGCAGCATGATGGATTGCGCGCCAACCCGTTCCCTGAGGGTCTCCAACGAAATCTGTATCGCTTCCGGAAACGACTCGGCTCGCCGAATCGATCCCGCGAACTCGCTGATCAAAATCCCCAGCGGCACAACAGTCCTCTGCACTGCGCGCCGAACCATCAACGTGGGTAAGTGCCACATCGATGCCATGTCGTTTCGGATCGCCACCATCGGAGATAGCGCCGACGCTCTCCACGCCGG
>QHXA01000561.1:3594-5580 GCA_003222755.1 Acidobacteriota bacterium | reverse complement strand
CCAGCCCCTCACTGTAAAACCGCACGGCCTGTGGATTCGATGGAAGCGTGGCTTTCACGGCCAACGCCTCGGCGGTGGAAACTTCGGCTGCGCCTAACTTTTCGCGGAGCTTAGATCCCGCACGGCGCACCAAGTCGTCGATTTGTGTTTCGCTTCCCCTCTCGGAGATGGCGGCCAACGTTTCGCCGGCCACGGCGTCCTGCAGCCTTAGATCGAGCCGGATCTGCCCTCCGCCCAGCGGTACGTAGGAGCCAAGGACGACGTTATCAGTTCCGAGGTTCGTTCGGATCTTCGAGAGTGTTTCCTTGGCGTAGCTTCCGGCATCGGCCAAAGAGAGGTTGATCTTCATTTGCGAGACGCTCTCGCCTGGGATTGTTCGCAGATGTTCTCCGGCAGCCAGTTCGGTCGTCAACATTTCCGAAAGAGCGGTGGAAAGCCAGGCCTCATCCGGCCGCCCAGAAAGATTTTTGAAGCCGAGCACCGCGACGGACTTGCGTGAACGAGTGCGTTCGCCGCCGTGTCCCGATGCAAGACGCGGTCACGCAGCCCGCCTACGTTGAGTCCGATCACCAGTGCTGCCAGCAAGAGGACTATAAGGAACACCGCACCAAGTAACTGTAGCGGTGTTCTGCGAGCGCCGACAATGCGGCGATCATAGACCGCCGCTACAGTAGCGTCCGATCCTTCCAGCGCGACAAGGAGTTCGCGCGCCGACTGGTAACGCCGCGCCGGCTCCTTGTCGAGCGATTTCATCACGACGCTTTCGAGCCCGGACGTCATTGAACGATTATGTGTACTTGGCGCTGCAGGCGGTTGGTGCAGGATCGCGCCGATCAGTTCCGCGCTCTGCGACTGAGGAAACGGGCGTTGGCCTGTGGCCATTTCATAGAGCACAGCTCCCGCCGCGTAGATGTCGCTGCGAGCGTCCGTAGGGAGTCCACGCAATTGTTCGGGCGACATGTATGGCACCGTGCCCGCAACCGGCGTGGTATCGGACGTCGTATTGCGCGTTAAGTCCGGATCACGTTCGGGACGTACTAACATCGCGAGGCCGAAGTCGAGAATCTTCAACCGGCCGTCCGGCGTGATCATCATGTTGACGGGCTTCAAATCGCGATGGATCACACCCTCGGCATGCGCCGCCGCTAATCCTTCGGCAAGCTGAGTGCCGAGACGAAGAATCTCTTTCTCGGACAGAGGACCGAACTTCACTCGATCGCTGAGCGGGATGCCGTGGATCAGTTCCATGGCGAGAAAATCCACATCTTCCTGCGTGTCGAAATCGAAGACGGTGGCAATGTTCGGGTGATTCAGCTTCGACAGAGCCAGCGCTTCCCGGCGGAAACGCTTGCGGGCTGCCTCGTCGGCGAGAAAACCAGCCGGTAGGATCTTGAGAGCGACATCGCGTTCGAGGTGCTGATCATGAGCGCGGTAAACCTCACCCATACCTCCAGCACCGATTTTCTCCAGCATAAGGTAGTGGCCAAATGTTTGGCCAATCACCGTGTGTTTCCCTCGCGCGCTATTCTACTCCCTCTGATTGCTGAAACCGTGCGCACCGGCGCCGGTGAACGCCGCGGCAAGTCACCATTTAACGCCCGAACCGGACACCAGGAAGGGGTTCGATATCAAAATGCGCCACATGCCCGTGTTAACCGTCATACCGTTGATGTGTATCCTAAATCGTATCCGAGTCGCGTTCCTGGTGCCGAAAGACCGCCGAACTATGGCGCCAGATACTCAGAAATCCATCCACCCTCTTCTGTTTTTCGATACCGAAGCCGGTCGTGGAGACGATTGTCGCGGTGGCGCCAAAACTCGACAATTTCAGGCATGAGGCGATAGCCGCCCCATGTCGTCGGCAGCGGCACCGTCTGGCCATGAAGTAAATCATCAAGCCGCCTGTATTATTCGATCAGCGCTTTTATCGACGGAATCAATTAGGATTGCTTCGATACGCTCGTTGCCTGTTGATACGCGTGTGGT
>QHXA01000561.1:0-3502 GCA_003222755.1 Acidobacteriota bacterium | reverse complement strand
AGTGCAAAACCAACGCGGCGCGTGGATTTTCGGAGAGTTGTAGTCCCTTATGCGAAGAATAGTTTGTGTAGAAGACGAAACCCTCCGGCCCAAATTTCTTCAGCACGATTATTCGGGCCGTCACGTCACCGTTTCTGCCGGAAGTGGCAAGAGTCATTGCAGACGGATCGAACCAGGACCCTGGGGACTGATCGACAGCGGCGCGAAACCACAACGAGAAGCGCTCAATTGGATCCATTAAGCCGCTTCTGCGATATGGCCGAGCGTTTCACCTGCGAACTGCTTCTCGCTGGATGACTTCGCGATATCGCCGATGGAAACCACTCCGACAAGCCGCTTTTGACGATTGAGAATCAGCATGCATTCCTCCTCGACGATCACTTCAACGTGTGGGTGCGACGATACTCTGCCGATCTCGGTTCGAACGCGATCCGCAAGAATCTCATCGCTGATGTGCCCGTGTTTAAACAATCCCTTGCCTACTTCGATAAACCCTTTCAGCCGATGTGCGGTATCTCTGGCCGTGATATTCACCGCCCGGCGAAAAACCTTCGCGCCATGTATAACAGCATCCCGTGCGAGAGCCCGCCGGCGCTTCCCGGCCACCGGATCCATTACGTAGACGCAAGCAGCGCTGAACGCTGCTGCACTGACAAGAGACACTGCTTTTTTCACATTGACCTCCAAGACACCTCTTCTAGGATTTTATTGTAAGATTCACGCCAAAAGCCGCCAGGTGTATCTGATGCAACAAAGCCACGCGATCCCGCGCAACGATGCTGCTGCACATCAGCCAGATCCTGAATCGGCCGGCTATCTTATACGTGCTTCATTCGCGCGCGCCTTTCGCTTTGACGATTTATCAAAACGGGCAAATTCTTGTGAAAATGAACTCTAGATTCTGCTGTTTTGCAGGGGTATTCTCGGAATTTGCATACAGTTGCTCCTGAAGCGAGTTTTTGAATGACAGACCGTCCTCATCGTTCCAGCAGAAGACACCCCGATCTGGACGCGATTGCCAGACGAACCATGCAAGACCGGGGATTTTTGGTCGAATTTCCGGAAGAGGCTCAAGCCGAGCTGGCAGCAGAATCCGAACCGGCCTTTGAGAAACTGAAAATCCAGGATCGGACTTCCTGGTTTTGGTCATCGATCGACAACGATTCATCCAGAGATCTGGATCAGATCGAATATGCGGAGCGAGAGCGGGATAGCACGAGAATCTGTGTCGGCGTCGCCGATGTGGACTGGTTTGTTCCTCTGCGCTCCGGCCTTGACCATGTAGCCCAACAGAATACGACTTCTGTCTATACGGGCGTTCTCACTTTCCCGATGCTTCCCGAACGTCTTTCCACGGACCTCAGCTCTTTGAATGAAGGCGTCAGGCGCTTGGCGATCGTGGTGGAGATGCTCGTGACCGACGACGGGCGGCTTGAGGATTCTTCGGTTTATCCGGCCATTGTTGAGAATAAGGCGCAACTGACATACAACGCGGTGGCTGCTTGGCTGGATGCGGAGACGGAATCAAACGCACGGTTGGATACGATGTCGAAAGCTGGCGAACGGACTTTGTTGAGAATCCACCAGAGCCGAGAGCTGCAAGATCAACTCAGGCTGCAGGACAAAGCGGCAAAGAGCTTACGCAAGGCTCGGCATGAAGCGGGTGCGCTGACATTTCAGACGTCGGAAATGAATCCCGTACTCTCATCGGACGGCCTTGTCATTGATCTCGAAACGCGCCATCAGAATCGCGCGAGCTTGCTCATTGAGGATTTCATGATTGCGGCTAATCGCGCGACCGCAAGGTTCCTCGATGAGAGCGGTTTCCCCAGTTTCCGCCGGATTGTGAAAACGCCACAAAGATGGGATAGGATCGTGGCCTTGGCGGCGTCCCAAGGACATGATCTACCCGGCGATCCGGATGCAAAGAGTCTGGAGGCATTTCTCCAATCGCAGCGTCACACGAATCCCGATCATTTCGCCGACCTTTCGCTCGCCGTTATCAAGCTGATCGGCCGCGGAGAATACGCCGTGAAGTTTCCCGGAGAAGATATGCCGGGACACTTTAGCCTCGCCGTTAACGCCTACGCCCACTCCACGGCTCCAAATCGACGATTCCCGGATTTGATCACGCAGCGGCTCGTGAAGGCGAGCCTGTCGCATTCGCAGCCACCCTATCTGAGAACCGACCTTCAGGCTCTTGCCACACATTGTACAGAACGTGAAGATGCTGCAGGCAAAGTGGAGCGATTCGTCAAAAAATGCGCTGCCGCGGTCGTACTTGAAAAGCGAATCGGCGAATTGTTCGATGCCGTGGTGTCCGGAATTAATGAGGACGGCACGTGGGTGCGTGTGTCCCATCCACTCGTCGAAGGCAAACTCCTAGAAGATACACGCCGTCTCGATGTGGGCCATCGGCTTCGCGTTCGCCTTGCTTCGACGGATCCCGAAAGAGGCTTCATCGATTTTGAAGTGGCCTGAAAATTGAGCCATTGATCAGATCGGTCCTGACTTCGTACACGTTCATGCCTCGAGCGTCAGCATGAACGGTTGTTGGAGAGCTTCGCTCACCCAACGCAGGAAGCGAGCTGCGTCGGCTCCGTCAATCACGCGATGGTCGAAAGAGAGAGCAAGCGGCAAAATCAGGCGTGGACTGAATTGGCCATCATTAAAGACCGGCTGTTGATTCGCGCGGGAGATGCCGAGGATGGCGACCTCCGGAGCATTGATGATCGGAGTGAAGCCGATGCCTCCGATCCCACCCAGGTTAGTAATCGTAAAGGTGCCGCCCTGCATCTCCTCAGCAGTCAGTTTCCTGTTTCTCGCCTTTTCCGCAGCCTGAGTCAGCTCTACGGATAACTCCAGAATATTTTTCTTATCAACGTCACGGATGACCGGAACCAGTAATCCTCGATCCGTGTCCACGGCAACTCCGATGTTGTAGTACTTCTTATGAATGATCTCTTCTCGTGCCGGGTCGAAACTCGCGTTGAATTGTGGAAAGACTTTCAGGGCTGCACCGGCGATTTTAAGCACTATGGCGGTAATGGTGAGCTTGCTGCCGGCTTCCTCAAATTTCTTAGCGAAGCCGGCGCGCAATTGTTCCAGTTCGGTGACGTCGGCAGAATCGAAGTGTGTCACGTGCGGAATGGAAATCCACGCTTCGAGCAAATGCTCCGCTGTTTTGCGGCGCACGCCGGTCATGGGTTGCCGTTCGATTTCACCCCAGCGACTGAACTCCGGCAGCTCGGCAGCCTCAGGCTCAACGCCGATCTTTCGAGCCGTTGCATTGAGGATGATCGAGCGGGCATAGTTTCGAATATCCGCTTCCGAGATGCGGCCATCAGGACCGGTGCCAGTGACTTCATTAATATCGATGCCCAGCTCGCGAGCCATCCGTCGTACAGAGGGTGCGGCCGGGACCACCTCTCGCAATCGTTCGGATTCTTCTTTTGGGAAACGTACGACTTCACTTGAGGCTGAGCGCTTCCCTTGAGGTTTC
>QHXA01000560.1 GCA_003222755.1 Acidobacteriota bacterium | reverse complement strand
TATCCACTCCACCGCGCCTCATCGATTATTGGCCCAATATCCAGCGTTTGCATGTGTGACTAAGAACGCGTGGCACCTCGGCGATGTCACACGTGAGTGTATGGTGAACGAAGCGCCTAAAAATCGATCCGCGCGTTGATGGTAAACGTCCGTTCTCCGCTCGCGTTGGTGATACGACCGAAATTCGCTGAATTGATGTCGGTGTTCGGGTCGCCCCATTGCGGTGTGTTCAAGATGTTGATCGCGTCGGCCCGGATCGTGAAGGTTTTCTTTTCGGCGATCTGAATGCGCTTGCTCAGCGCCATATCTAGGCTGAGCCTCGCGGGTCCTTCAAGTCCGGGGAAATTCAGGGCTGTGTTTCCGGTGCTCCCCGGAGTGGGGTTTTGAAGGAGAATGTTGCCGGCGCTGTCGACGACGACCTGATTGGTAAAGCGGCCGGGGAGAGTCGCGTCTCCTCCAAAGCTCGGCAGGGGCGCGCGCGGTGTTCGGAGGTTGCCGAAATATTCGACGAATCCATCCTGAACGCGCACGTTCCCGAGTGCCGCAGGTAGCTTCGTCAGCAGATCGGCAGTGTTGGAGTTGGCAGCCACGCCGAGGGTGCGCCGCATCGAGACGAAGCTGAGCGGAGCTCCGGAAATCCAGTTGAAGATCCCCGACAGATCCCATCCCTCGACCACTCGGTGGACCCAGTTCGGACCACTGGAGAGCAATGCCCGGTTGGGGCCGAAGGGCAGTGCCCAGGTACCGTAGCTCTTGAACTGGTGTGCCCGGTTGAAAACCACGAGTCCACGCTGCAGTTGCCGATTGCGTGGGTCACGTGTGTTGGCAGTCGTGTCGCCAGTCTGCGCATTACCGGCCCCAGAGTTCCCTAGATTCTTCGACCAGGTGTAACTGACTCGCTGCTCACGCCATGAGAGAGGCGCTTCGTCAACTGAGTCGTCAGTGAATGATAAATCGAATTGTCGTTGTTGCCGTGGAGCCGGACGGTCCCGAATTGAGGATTCACGACGATGAAATTCTCCGGCAAGTTGCCATTGCGCAGCAACCCGCCATTCTGTCCGGTGAGTGCCGACGTGTTGTTCAACCAGTTCGCCAGGTTTGCGACCTCGCCGTTCGCGAGCCATTGATTGGTCGTCGTAAATCTGCGTAACGCCTGAGAGCCGGTGAGACTGGTACCATTCACGACCCCGACACCAGTTACATTGAGCCCGTTTAAAATTCGATCAAAGAGCGGAGCATTTCCGCCGGCTCGTGTGACATTGAAAGCATCGAGTATGCCGTTTTCGAAGATATTCGGCTCATTCAACTCGATGGGCGACCAGAGCCTTGTCCCCTTGCTGCCGACGTAACTGATGTCCAGAGTCAGGCTCCGGGCAAGCTCGCGTTGAATCGACAGATTAAAGCCCTGAACGTATGGGATACGCCGGTCATCGGCATAACCGTTAATGGGTGCTGTCCTATTCGTCAACGATACGGGATCCAGCGGCCGCGCTCCGCCCGTATCCAACGGCACGAACTTCGCACCTGGAGCCGTCACCGCCGCAATATCCAGGTATGTCGCGGGCGTGAAAAGTTGGGCCAGCGCTGTTCCCGGCGCACTGGCAATGTTACTGGAGTACTGTAGGTAGGTGACGCCGCCCGTGTACGTAATGCCATATCCGCCACGAAGGACAGTGGCCCGTTTAAACCACGGGAGCGACCAGCTGAAACCTAGAGACGGACCAATATCCTTCCAATCGTCGTTATAGATCTGCACATTCGGGTTCGGCGAATGCTTGCCCGCAAATTCGATTAATGTGAGCGAGCCACCTGCCGCGCCCGGCTGCCAGAGTGCACTGAAATCTTTTCCGGAAATGCCAAACAACGCGGACTGCCCGCCCTTAGGCCGCACTCCCAAACCACTAGCATCATAGGGCGTGCCGTATTTGTCGTAGCGCAAACCCAAGTTCAGTGTGAAATTCTTCGTGACCTTCCAATTGTCCTTAAAGAAAACAGACCAATCATTCTGATGATAGTCGCGGGCGAATAAGAAGGTGTCGCGATAATCTGAAAATGTGTTCTGGTTGGGCGAGTTCACAAAGAATTGGTGCCGGATGTCTGCGACCGTTCCTGCAAGGTTGGCGAGGATACCTTCGGCAGTTCCGATATCGTTCGAGTTCAGCCCGCGAAAATTCGTGCTGTTGATCCCGGGGACCGGAACGTTGCCGACGCCCAACGTTGCAAAGGGACGCGTCGTGTAAGTTCCACCGCCATTGGATTGATCCGAGCGGGTCAACTGCACATCGAAGCCGCTCTGAAATGAGTGGGCGCCGCGGGTCCAGCTCACGGTATCGGTAAACTCCGTCAAGGGCGAGATCACTTGGTTCGGCGTTGCCGTTCCAAACGGCGCGTAGGACCCCAAACTCAGCGTCGGCGACATATAGAAGAGTTGGCCCTGAGCCTGGGGAAATGTGGCGAGCGCGTCGGCCGAAGACTTAATGATGTCGGCTTCTTGTTTACCGCGATAGCAGCAGCGCATCTCAAACGGCGACCAGCGAGTGCTGTTGCTAACGCGTAGGCCCCAGCGGAATTCATTCAGAACAGTTGGTGAGACGGTGGAAATCCACGCCGCGTTGTAGGTGCCTGGGAATCGTCTGGCTTCACCGAAAAATCCATCCGGAAAAGCCGGCAGCCCGCTCTGGCCTGTCACTCCCCAGTCTTCCTCGCGGCTCATGCGGTAGCTGAGCTTATTTCTGCTGCTGACCTGATAATCGAAACGCGTGCTGAACGTGTCCCGGTTTGTGTCCGGCGATGAGCCCGTGGCGTTCTCGCTGCCGGGGTGAGTGCGGTGCCAACGGTAGCCGGCCGTGTTCAGGCCGTCGCCTGCCGTGTAGTCGTTGGGAAGCGGCATGCGCTTCAGGTACTCAGGCGACACCCAGACCGGGTCGATACGCGTTCGGTTTGGGTCACGAACATCGCTGAAAAGATTGAACGAGTTTAAAAACAGCGGAGCGCCGCTAGCGGGACTCACGGTCAACAGCCTGCCCGTAAGATCGACTGATGGCGTCGTCGAAAACGCGTTGCCGTTCCGACGGGTCACGCCGCCGCTGTCGCCTGGCGCGTTCTCCGTCAGATACCGAAAGATTCCCTGACGCGCCGGGGCCGTCAGGACTGTAGAGACAACATCTTGTTTTTCCAGGTAACGCTGTCCATCGTACAAAATGAAAAAGAACGCCCTATTCCTCTTGATGGGACCGCCTAGGCGGCCGCCGAACTGATTCCGATTGCGGTAACTCTTCTGCGAGCCAACAAGGTTCTGAAACCAGTTGTTCGCGTTGAGTGCCGAATTATTATTCGTATAAAACAGCGCGCCGTGAAATTCATTAGTGCCCGAACGGGTCTGCATACGAACCTGTCCCGATCCGCGCCCCACCGCCGCGTCGACGGTATTGACCATGACCTGGACCTCTTCTACTAGATCGGGGCTGGCGAATGTTGCCGAGTATGCGCCATTCCAGTCCAGATACCGCCCGTCCGAAACCACGAGGCCGTCGAGTGTCGTGTTGAGTTGGCTTACACGTGCGCCGGCGAAGTTGTTGTCCACGGCTCCCGCGGCCGTTTTGACCAAATCCAGTACGTTACGCGTGGCCAGCGGAAGAGTGCGTACTTGCACTTCAGGAAGAGCGTTGCCGACCGACACTGAAGTCGTTGCCAGAACCGTATCCGCATCGACGACAACTTCGACTGCCTGCGTTACCGCGCCGACAGTCAGCGTGAAGTTCAGCCGCACCTCTTGGCCTTGGCTCAACTGAACGTTGTTGTACGTCGCCGTCTGGAACCCGGATAACGTCGCCGACAACCGATAGCTGCCTGGTTGCAGACTCGGCATACTATAGCTTCCGGTTTCATTCGTGATTACGGTAGTAACGATCCCGGTGTTCACGTTAGTCGCAGTAATCTCGACGCCCGGAATCAAAGCGCCCGTCGCGTCGGAAGCGGTTCCGCTCACGATTGCGTTCACTTGGGCCACTGCGCAGATCGGCACACACAGCCACGCCAAGAAAGCCGCTACACATGCGGAGTTAACCCGTCTCATCACACCCCTCCTCTTCGAAACAAGACCCCAAGTGATTGCGCGACACGTACGTTGCGAAAATTGCGCTGGAGTGTATCTGCGGTGACGCCGGCTGTCAATTCAGCCGGTTCGCTGCGCGGCCACTTCACAACATGACGAAAGGCCATAAGCGGCAGCCACCATAGATCAAATATCTAAACGTAACCAAGCGGA
>QHXA01000559.1:3341-3782 GCA_003222755.1 Acidobacteriota bacterium | reverse complement strand
TGAGTTGTAATCGGTGCAAATGCTCGCGTCCGTCGTGCCATCCTCGACGAAAATGTCCGCGTGGAATCCGGTGCGCGCATCGGATACGGAGACTCAGAAGACGCGATCTCCGTGATACCCGCGAATAGCTTAATAACGGCGAACCGAAAGAAACACGGAGAAAGCCGAACCTCCTTTGAGCCCTGTGCCTTGGATGAGCGAAACGAATGCAAGCTCGACAGGGCACAGCCAGTAAGAGTGGTTACTGACGTACCTCACAGTAATTCCTAAATGCAGCCTCGAGATGCGTCCGTCCGAGTATTACTCCCTCCGCCACGACGTCCCTCGAAAAGCCCAGAATGTCCGCCGCTTGTTGGTAAGAAAAGCCCTGACAATCCACCAAAAGGATAATCTCTCTTTCAGCGCGTGAAATTCCCGATAAAACTGCGAGACCGTCTTCTG
>QHXA01000559.1:0-3293 GCA_003222755.1 Acidobacteriota bacterium | reverse complement strand
CCGCGCTCGCTGTATCAGGATTTTGAACAATGTCGATTGGCAGTCTGTAAGATCACGGCATCGTCCAAACGATTTCCATGCATAGCTGCAGACCTCTTTCACAAGCTCTTCCGCCGCCGCACGATCCTCAGTCAACTGTAATGCCGTTTGAAACAGTGCTTCCACGTGCGGCATCGTCGCCGATTCGAATTCCTGTTCTCCGCCGAACTTCATAGGTGTGCTTCTCGGGCTGTTAGATGACGCGGCAGGAGATCAGGATTCAGAAAATTTTGTGTATGAGATTAGGAACCGGAGGTGTCGCCGCCCGTATTCGCGTGCTTGGCGCGAATCTTCTCCCGAATTCTGGTGGCAACTCGCGAGGACACATCTTGAGACAGTTCGAACGAACCGCTATCTGTGACAATACGAAGCGTTTTTCGCGTGGAATCGTAGACAGCGCGGCAGGTCCGGCAGTGGACCATGTGCTCTTCGACTTGTCTTCGAAGGGCTTCCGCTAATTCGTTATCGAGATAGTCGGACAACTCTGCCAACACATCTTCGCAGCTAAACATTTGCGGCTCTCCTTCCCATAGCGGGAGCCAGCGCTTCTCGCAACATCAAACGCCCTCGCAGCAATCGGGACTTTAAGGCGGGTACAGTGATTTCCAGAGCCTGGGCCGTTTGCTCAGCGGTGAATTGTTCAAGGTCTCGCAGCATTACCGGGATACGGTATTTTGCGGGAAGCGTCAAAAGTGCCTGTTCCACCTTTTGCCGGAGTTCGGCTCGCGAATATACGTCCTCAGGATTTGCGCCCCATGCCGTTACATCCCGCGGACGAAACGGAACGTCGTCCTCTGATGTTTCGCCAAGGTTCTCTATTTCCTTTCGAGTCCGCATCCGCCCAGTGCCTTCATTGATAGCGATCCGCGTGAGCCACGTAAGGAACTTGGAGTTTCCTTGAAAATTGCCAATGTGCTGGAATGCGCTCAAAAACACGTTCTGTAAACCATCTTCCGCTTCCTCAGGATTGCGGACAATTGCCACCAACGTACGATAAATCCTCTGTTGATGCCGGCGGACAAGCTCATCAAAAGCATCCAAGTCGCCCGATCGGGTTCGGCTGACCAAGTCCGCATCCTCATCTTTGATTAGAGGCAGGCTGTCTCTAAGAGGATTCAATTTTTTTTCGGACTGGATTGAGTCCGGCGCGAGACCCAGGCGCTGCATGACATTCGATGCATCGAAATCCGGAACCGTCCCAAGGCCGAACGCGACGAAGTTCGCGAACTTGGCGAGACCGACCATAATCACCATTTCCAAGATGTGCTGATCAGCGAAACCATGCGCGCGCAGCTCATCGATGTCTGCGGAGCTCACCTCTCGCGGATGGTTGTTCAGTTTCACCGCAACGTTGAGGAGAGCCTTTTCGCTATCTAGAATATCGCTGGCCGTATGATCAAGCGCGATTTGTTCCGGCTCGGGACCTTCAATGCCAAGCATCCGAACGATCTCGCAGTGGGCCGTCACGCAGTACGTGCTGAGATTGTCGGCCGAACACGCGAGAAAAATGTATTCCTTTTGTCTGCGGGTCAGGGCGCCTTCCTTCACCAATATTGCAGAGACCAATCCGGCCTCCGCATCAATCAAATCCGGCCGGAGAGTCTGAGCGCGGAAGAAGTTCGGAATGAACCGAAAGTGGATTTAATGTCGAGGAGCGTAGGAAATTGCATCCGCGGAATCCGCACGATCCGTGGCCAATCCGCCCAGTGGCTACAATCGAGATCCGATGGGCAGGAGCGCCTTATCGGCAAGCGAGATACTCCATGAACCACGCATGGCCTAACCCGTTGCCATGTAAGGGCGGTCTATGACCGCCCGATTTCGCGAATCGGTCCGCACGGCGAAGCGGTGCGATGCATAGACCACACCTACAGAAACCTACAGAAAGCCGTTTCTTGCATTCTCGTCACGTCTTGAATACATTGCCTCCGACGATCCCGGAGGTACAAATGAAAACGTTGCTCAAAGCGGTTGCATTTATGGCGGTGTTCGCCGCCATCTCGCCATCGCTGTTCGCGCAGTGGCCGCCACACCGAACGCGTGGGGTTCCCAGAACATCAACAGGGGAACCGGACTTGAACGGACCGACCCCACGGACATCCGACGGCAAGCCGGATTTCTCCGGAATCTGGCAAACTCCCCGTGGGGCTGGTGGGCAGCGTGGTGGCGGTGAGGCGGCGCCCGCCGTCGCGCCTGAAACCGGACCTCCACTGGCAACGTTCGGCAATGCTGGATCAGGATTTAAGGATGGCCTGCCTTATTCGCAATGGGCTGCAGACCTGGTGAAGCAGCGCATGGCCGATAACAGCAAGGACAATCCCGACGCGCACTGCCTACCGATGGGTTTCCTGCAATTTCACAATCATCCCGAGCCGCGGAAGATTATTCAGACACCCGATGTGATCGTCATCATCTACGAGGCAAACAGTGGGCTTCGGCAAATATTCACCGATGGAAGGTCGTTGCCAGGGAAGGACGCGGAGCCGTGGTGGTATGGATACTCGGTCGGAAAATGGGAAGGAGACACTCTCGTTGTGGAGACGACCGGCTTCGCAGATGGCGGTTGGCTCGATGTGCGAGGCAGTCCGCTGACCGATTCGGCGCGAGTTATCGAACGATTCCGTCGGCCGAATTATGGGAGTCTGGAAATCGAGATCACCGTAGATGATCCCAAGGCCTATACCAAATCGTGGACTGTTAAGGTAAACCAACGTGTCATGCCGGACACGGAGTTGATCGAGTTCATCTGCCAAGATCGCGACGCCACGCATTATGTAGGTGGGAAGTAGTCCGATTACGGATCGAAAATTTGAAAATCACAACTTCGCGCATGCTTGCAGCTGTTTAGAGTTTCCTCCACGCGTTCGTCATCATCTCGACCATCATCGCAGCGGTCTTCGGCGGCGCGACCCGGCAACGATGCGCAGCACCTCTTCGCGAACAACAGCTAGCTCTATAAAACAATCCGCAAAGACCTCGAGAGTGCTGCCCGTCGCGAAGAAATCAACCATCACTCAACGCAGTCGCAATGCGCAGATCAAGCGGAGCGACCCTGCTCGTAACAAAAGTAGGAAGCAGACCGGCTATCCGAGGCGGTGAAAAGCTACCTCCGTTGATCACCTAGCCCTGAAAGCCGCGATAACCTCAAAACAGTAAGGCGAGCTGGTAACCTCACCAGGCTTTCTTCTTAGACCAACGCACCGAAACCAACCCGCATCTCGACGAAAGTGTTATGACGACTGCACTGTTGTCCG
>QHXA01000558.1 GCA_003222755.1 Acidobacteriota bacterium | reverse complement strand
GTAGGAGCCATGACAGTGAATGGCCAACTGTCGGGCATGCCCCTCGCGGATTTTCTGTTGGGTAACGCGTCGAGTTGGAGTCAGGGTACGCGGTACGGTTATGGTAACCGCCAGCACCACATCGGACTCTATATTCAAGATTCCTGGAAAGTGACTTCGCGGCTCAAGCTGAACTATGGCGTGAGGTGGGAGCCTTACCTGGCGCCGTACGAAAAGGATCACCGTTGGTCACATTTCGATCCCGCTCTGTTTGCCGCAAACGTGCATAGCGCCGTGTACCTAAATGCGCCAGCCGGACTCATCTTTCCGGGCGACCCGCAATACACGGTCGGCAATCATCCTGAAGGAAACAGTTGGGACCATTTTCTGCCTCGCATCGGATTGGTTTGGGATCCGAAAGGCGATGGCCGAATGACAATACGTGCCGGTTACGGGATGTTTACAGATAAACAACACTTGGGCACCGGTTACGCCGCATTTACACAAAACTCCCCGACGGGCAATAACGTCAACCTCACGAACGTGCAGATGTCGAATCCATGGGGAAACTATCCGGGCGGCAATCCATTTCCGTTGGTCTTAGGTAAAGATCAGAAGTTTTCGTTGTTCAGTAATTATCGGACTGACCCGTTCGACTTCAAAGTGACCTACATGAATCAATGGAACCTCAGCATCCAAAAACAGCTCGCGTCAGACTGGTTGATAACTGCAAACTATGCCGGCAACAGTACGATTCATCTGGTGACCTCGAATCAATTCAACCCCGCAGTGTTCTTGGGACTTGGTTCTTGTGCCATCAATGGCGTCAGCTATGCCACATGCTCCACAACGACAAATCAGAACCAGCGCCGCGTCTTGTACTTACAAAATCCAGCGCAGGGGCAGTACTATGCGTCGATCGTCGCACTTGACGATGGCGGCACCGCGGACTACAACGGGCTGCTTCTTTCGCTTCAGAAGCGGCTCAATCGCGGCGTGAGTGTGCTGGCAAACTACACCTGGTCGCATTGCATCGGTGACTACTGGGAGCCTAGCTTAAGCGGACTAAACTTGGCCGGCAACCGGCGGGCCAACCGCAGCAACTGCCAGAGTGGAGACCAACGGCACGTCTTCAGCCTTTCGGCAGTGCTCCAGACGCCCCGATTTTCCGGCAAAGCTCTACGGTTGATTGGTAACAACTGGCAGCTTTCGCCGATCATGAAGATCAGGTCCGCGCAGTTTTTCACCGTCACGACGGGTGTCGACAATGCGCTAAGCGGGCAGGGGAACCAAGTTCCGAATCTCGAGCCGGGCATCAGTCCTTATGCCACTAACAAAACAGTCGATCACTGGCTCAACCCGGCGGCATTCAGTAATCCCTTGCCAGGTACATACGGGAATCTCGGACGGTACAACCTGAAAGGTCCGGGAGTATTCCAATTGGACATGGCGCTGTCCCGAATGTTCACCGTTCGAGAGGGAAAGACCGTTCAGTTACGCGCCGAAGCCTTCAATTTTCTGAATCACCCAAGTTTCAGTACACCCGTGGCGACCCTCAACAGCGGAAGCTTCGGGAAGATACAAAGCGATATCAGTGGAACTGGCGGACTCACCGCCGGCAATCCGCGCATTCTTCAGTTCGCTCTGAAATTTGTATTTTAGTCAGCGCTCGATCGAGATAAAGGGAATGGCCACAAAAAGGCACAAAAGACACAAAAGGAATTCAGCTAGTTCCGTTGTGCCTTTTGTGCCTTTGTGTGGCCATTCCATTTGCTCGCCCTTTGACGGTGGAGGATAACGTGAAGCTCCGATCAAACATGGAACGGATTGCGCTATATGCGCTGTTAGGCTTTCTATTTTTGACTCTTACGGGCACGGCTCTCTATGCACAGGCCGTTTCGACTGCGCAGATCAGCGGTACGGTTAAAGACCAGAGTGGAGCCGTTCTGCCTGGCGTTGAGGTCAGTGTGATCCAGACTGCGACCGGCCTGAGACGAAGTGTGCCTACGGATGAGACTGGCTCGTACGTGCTGACGAATCTTCCCATTGGTCCTTATCGGCTTGAGGCGGCGCTTCCCGGTTTCCGGACATATGTGCAGACGGGAATCGTGTTGCAAGTGAACAGCAACCCCGTGATCAACGCTGTTCTTGCAGTAGGCCAAGTCTCCGAGACCGTCGAAGTAGAAGCGGCAGCGGCGATGGTAGAAACCCAGACGACAGGTGTGGGGGCTGTCATCGACAACAAACGCGTTCTCGAGCTGCCTTTGAACGGGCGTAACGCAACGGAATTGATCTTCCTGTCCGGAATGGCCACTGTTGCGACAGGCGCATCGGCCGGCTTGAGTTCACCCAGGAACTACCCAACAGTCGTTGTTTCTGTGGCGGGCGGTGTCGGTGATGGCGTGCTGTTTCTACTCGACGGAGGTTATCACCTCGATACACAAGCCGGTTTAAACCTACCGTTGCCGTTTCCCGATGCGCTGCAAGAGTTCAAGGTTGAGACTAGCGCGATGCCCGCGCAATATGGAGACCACGCCGCCGCTACAGTCAATGCCGTCACCAAGGCAGGCACAAACGAGTTTCATGGTGATGTGTTTGAGTTCGTGCGGAATGGTGTGTTCAACGCTCGAAACTTCTTTGGACTCGCGCGCGATACGTTGAAGCGCAATCAATTCGGTGGCGTCATCGGTGGGCCAATCAAAAAAAACAAACTGTTTTTCTTCAGTGGGTATCAGGGCACACTCCAGCGTTCCAACCCGCCGACCTCGATCGCGTATGTTCCTACACCCGCGATCCTCGCCGGAGATTTCACGACGATAGCGTCACCCGCGTGCAATGGGGGCCGGCAGATCACGCTCGCGGCATCTCAAGGATTTGTGAATAACCAGATTTCGCCTTCCAGGTTCGATCCGGTGGCGCTGAAGATTACGAGTCTGTTGCCCAAAACGGCCGATCCATGCGGCAAGACAACGTTTGGATCGAAAGCGGATCAGGACGAACACATTTTTGTCGAGAGGCTGGATTATCAGAAGACCCAAAAGCATTCAGTGTTCGGACGTTTTTTACTCGCGAACTTGGAGACGCCTTCAACGTTCGATGGAAAGAATCCGCTCACAATCGATTTGGCTCAAAGCTTGACCCGAGTCTATTCGCTTGTTCTCGGTGATACGTATTTAATTGGTTCGGGCACGGTCAGCTCATTCCGTGCGGGAATAAACCGGTCTTGGAATGAGCGGTCGGCGGACCAGTTTTACTCATTCGCCGACCTGGGTATGCAAGGCTTTACTCCTTTGGACACTGATGTGGTTTCCAAGACCATACGCTTAGGAGTTCAGGGGAACGGGTTCACGATCGGTGCGGGTAATAACATCCAGGTCGGCAATTGGTCCGGACCTAATACGAATCTCGTCGAAGACATCAGCTTGATAAAGGGTGGACATCAGATCGGCTTCGGAGTGAATTACCTTCACCAGATACACAATCTGACGAACCATCTGAACACGGTCGGCACGATCGCCATCAACGGCCAAATCTCCGGTATGCCCCTGGCGGATTTTTTGCTTGGTAACGCTTCATCGTGGAACCAGGGTGGCCCGCAGCTCACGTACAATCGGCAAACTCACTTTGGCTTGTACATTCAGGATTCCTGGAAAGTCACGCCCCGCCTGAGGGTCAACTATGGTCTGAGATGGGAGCCGTATCTTGCACCATACAGCAAATACGGTACATGGACGCATTTCGATCCTGCGCTATTTGCCCGAGACGTTCACAGCACGGTGTATGTGAATGCCCCAGCTGGACTGATTTTTCCCGGCGACACGCAATATAGGATTGGTAACCACCCAGAAGGAAATAGCTGGAACCAATTTGTGCCGCGATTGGGACTGGTCTGGGATCCGAAGGGCGATGGTCTCATGACTATCCGTGCTGGCTACGGCATGTTTACTGCTCGGGCGCACGTTGGCACAAGCTATGTTGCATTTCAACAAAACAACCCGTTTTTGCCTACCGTCAATGTTCCGAATGTGAAGCTGTCCAATCCATGGGCAACCTACCCAGGCGGGAATCCGTTTCCGCTGATCATCAACAAGGATAGTAAGTTTCCGCTTTTCGGCACGTATCGCACCGATCCGTTTGACTACAAGCCGCCGTACATGAATCAGTGGAACGTCAGCATACAAAGACAATTCGGAAAGGACTGGCTGGTTACAGCGAACTATGCCGGCAACAGCACGATTCATCTGATAACTTCCACTCAGCTGAATTCAGCGCAATTTCTGGGACTCGATCCGTGCACGATCAATGCAACCAATTATCCAACGTGCTCCACGACAGGAAACCAAAACCAGCGCCGCGGTCTTTACCTACAAAATCCGGCTCAAGGGCAGTACTACGGATCCATCCTCGCGCTGGACGATGGCGGGACCGGCAACTACCACGGCCTCCTGCTTTCGGTTCAGAAGCGCTTGAGCGGTGGGGTCAATATTCTGGCAAATCACACGTGGTCGCATTGCATCAGTGATAATTGGAACCACCTTCTCGATGGCCTGAATCTGCCCGGCAACCGCCGCGCAAACCGTTCCAACTGCCAAACAGGAGATCAGCGGCATGCGTTCAACCTCTCCGCCGTGCTTCAGCCGCCCCGATTCTCGAACCGGACGCTGCAGTTGATTGCCGGAGGCTGGCAACTCTCTCCCATCGTCAAGATGCGGTCCGCGCAGCTGTTCACGGTCACCACGGGTGTGGATAGTGCGCTTACTGCACAAGGAAACCAGGTGCCGAATCTCGTGCCCGGCGTCAGTCCGTATGCCGCTCACAAAACGGTCGATCAGTGGCTTAATCCCGCGGCATTTGTCGCGCCGGCGCCGGGGACGTATGGCAACGTGAGCCGCAACAGCCTGAAAGGTCCAGGTGTTTTCCAATTGGATATGGCTTTGTCGCGAACGTTCACGATTCGGGAAGGGAAGACGCTCCAGTTACGCGCGGAAGCTTTCAATCTTCCGAATCATCCGAATTTCAGCACGCCCGTGGCCACCCTGAACAGTGGCGCATTTGGAAAAATCCAAAGCGACATCAGCGGGACAAGCGGATTAACCGCGGGCGATCCACGGATTCTGCAATTCGCTGTGAAGGTGGCTTTCTAATTCCTTGCAACACTGGCCATGAAGCACAGAAACACAGAAGCACAAAGAAATCGGCATTCAATGTGTGAATGATTCTGCAATTCGCTGTGAAGGTGGCTTTCTAACCGAGTCGCGTTTGGCACATTGATGGAGGGTGATAAACACGAAGGCACCAAGGCACCAAGGGCACAAAGAAACCCGGATCAAATGAATTTGTCCGCCGGCTTTCTTTGTGCCTTTGTGCCTTCGTGTTTATCACCCTCCAACTTCCGAGGGAACAATGGAACCTATTAAATGCATCGCTCCAAAAGCCGTAATAGCGTTGTTGCTTTGTTTACTCAGTTGCAAGGTTGTGTTGGCACAGGCTGTCTCGACTGCCCAAATCAGCGGTACGGTCAAGGACCAGAGCGGTGCGGTATTGCCTGGTGTTGAAGTGGCGGTGACACAGACGGCAACGGGCGCCAAGCGAACGGTCGTTACCGACGAGACCGGGTCCTACATTTTGACGAACCTACCGATCGGACCTTCGATGCTGGAAGCGACCTTGCCGGGATTCCGGCCGTACGTCCAAACGGGAATCGTGTTGCAAGTCAACAGCAATCCCGTGATCAACGTGACGCTACAGGTAGGTCAGATCGACCAAAAGGTCGAAGTTCAGGCGGACGCGGCCCTGGTTGAAACGCGTAGCACCGGCGTGGGAACCGTCATGGACAACCAGCGGGTTCTCGAGTTGCCGCTCAACGGCCGTCAAGTCACGGAACTGATCTTCCTGGCGGGGGCGGCCAACGCAGTCACGACGGGCAGCACGGCCGGTTTGAATTCGTCGTCGAGGAATTATCCGACGGTTGTTATTTCGGTAGCAGGCGGACAGAACAACGGCCTGACATATTTGCTGGATGGAGGAACGCACAACGATCCCATCAACAATCTGAATCTGCCACTGCCTTTCCCGGACGCACTTCAAGAGTTCAAGGTCGAGACCAGCGCCCTTCCTGCACAGTACGGACATCATTCGGCTGCCGCCGTCAATGCTGTCACGAAGTCGGGTACCAACCAGTATCACGGTTCTGTTTTTGAATTCTTGCGGAATGGATCATTGAATGCGCGTAATGCGTTTGCTCTGACAAATGACGGCTTGAAGCGTAACCAATTTGGCGGAACACTCGGCGGCCCGATCATGAAGAACAGACTGTTTTTCTTCGGCGCTCATCAGACTACAACCGAACGCGCACGGCCGAGCACCCAGAGACAGTTCATTCCCACCGCCGCGATGCTGGCCGGAGACTTTACGACTGTTACTTCACCCGCGTGCAACAGCGGCCGGCAGGTTACGTTACGGACACCATTTGTCAACAATCAGGTCGATGCCTCATCGTTCTCGCCGGCAGCACTGAATTTGGTGAAGCGGCTGCCGACCACGCCGGATCCGTGTGGCGAAATCCGGTTCGGGCGAAAGGCAGAGTATGACGACCATACCACCCTCGGAAGAGTGGACTACCAGGCAAGCGACAAGCATTCGCTCTTCGGCCGCTATATGGAGGCGCGGCGGGATGTGCCTACCGATTACGATCCCGCAAATATCCTGACCTTCAGCGTTACGAATCAGAAGTATCGGTTTTATTCGTTCGTTTTCGGCGACACCTATTTGATCGGGAGCGGCACCGTCAGCTCGTTCCGTGGAACAGTAAATCGGATGAAGGACTTCAAGGACTATCCGCGGTATTTCGACCTCAATGATCTGGGAGTAAGGAACGTTTACGTGAAGTTCCCAGGTTACGTACTTGTGACCGTCACAAACGGCTTCACGATTGGTGGCGGCCTGAGTAATCCTGCTTTCTTCAATACGACTTGTTACCAGTTTGCGGAGGATCTGAGCCTCGTGCGCGGAACACACCAGGTTGGTTTTGGTGTCAACTTCATCCATGGGATGTTAAGCGCGACGCAGAATCTTGGGGCTGCGGCGAGCGTGACCTTCAGCGGTCAGGCGGCCACGGGAATGGGTTTGGCGGATTTCCTATTGGGTAGGGCATCGCAGTATCAGCAGGCCTTTGAGAATGCGGTGCCGCCTCGACACAACTACACAGGGTT
>QHXA01000557.1:9102-9521 GCA_003222755.1 Acidobacteriota bacterium | reverse complement strand
TATCTGGCGGCGATTTTCGAAAAAGCCGGACACGATGTCCGAATTACCAGAGAAGAATTGATTGAGGGCGACATCGCTCTTGTCCTCAGTTCGCTGGTTGATTACAAACACGAAGTCGAGTGGGTGCAAGACGCCAAGCGGCATTATCCCAATATACGAGTGGGATTCTTTGGAGCGCCCGCGACTCATATGCCGGAACTCTTGCAGGCTCATGCCGACTTCCTCATCAAAGGGGAACCAGAACAGGCGGCCATGCGAATCGCGGCCGGAGAAGTTCCGTCGGGAATACTTGCGAGTCCGGCAATCGATAATTTGGATGGCCTGCCCTTTCCGGCGTGGCATCTGTTCCCCGGCGTCCATCATGCCCTAGGCCGCTCGCTTCGCCGATCCCGTCGTTCCTTTCCAATCCTATCGAGCAG
>QHXA01000557.1:1251-9026 GCA_003222755.1 Acidobacteriota bacterium | reverse complement strand
GAGATTCAAGAGCTCTGTGGGCGTTTCGGAGAGTCATACTTCATTTTCCGCGATCCGTTGTTCACCGAAGAGCGTGAGCGCGCCATCGCGATTGCGGAAGGCATCCTTAGCAAAAATCTCAAAGTGCGATTCGAATGCGAAACGCGTCTGGACGACTTAGATAAAGAATTGCTGGACCTGCTGCACCGCGCCGGACTAAACACGCTTGCATTCGGTGTGGAATCGATGGATCCGGCTACTTTGAAGCGCGTTGGGCGCAGGCCGATTCCTGCGGAGCATCAGCGGGATATTATCGGATATTGCCGGGACAAAGGGATCACAACCGAGGCCTTCTACGTGCTCGGCTTTCTCACCGACACTGTCGAGAGTATTCGTGCGACGATTGAGTATTCCATCGACCTCGGTAGCACACTTGCGCTCTTCAAGATCCTGACGCCATTCCCCGGTACGCCTCTGTTCAAGCACATGAAGCCACTTATCACCGAGACGGATTGGGAAAAATTCGATGGCTATACACCAACATTCACTCATCCGAACATGACGCAGCAGCGATTGCTACTTCTGTTGGGCGCCGCCTACTCCCACTTCTACATCCGGCCATCGTGGGGTCTGAACTATCTCGGCATCAAGACGCCGAATGAAACTTTGAGGTGGCTGGACAATTACACGAAGCGCCGACAGCAACGGGAGGACGTGGCACTCTTCGAAACGCAAGCGCCCAAGGTAACGGATCAATGATTCGCACGATTGCGCGCTACGGCGCGCGCCACGTTCCAGGTTCCATGGTGGCGGCGCTGAAAGCCATCGCCCGCGGAGAGGGACTCCGCGGGCCTTATGTTCAACAGTTCGAGAAGCGTTTTGCCGAGTACCAGAGCATGCGGCACGCCATCTCCGCCTCCTACGGCCGCATGGCCTTCTACTACATCCTGAAAGCTCTCGAGCTGGCCAGTGGTTCCGAAATTATTTTTCCTGCCCTGACATTTTGGGTCGTGCCGGAAATGGCCCGCGTCTCGGGATTCCGGCCGGTATTCGCGGACATCGATCCGTCCACTTTCAACCTCGATCCCGCCAAATTCGAAGCCGCAATCACGTCGAAAACCAGTGCGGTTGTTCCGACTCATCTTTACGGTCAGCCGTGCGACATGGACCCAATTATGAGAATCGCGCGGGCCCACAAGCTGGCCGTGATTGAAGATTGCGCTCACGCGCTCGGCGCAACCTACAAAGGTCAGAAAGTCGGGACATTCGGGGATGCCTCCTTCTTCAGCTTTCAGATGCTGAAGCCTCTGAATACGTATGGTGGCGGCATGGCCGTAACCAATGACAGGACCGTGGCCGCGCGCATTCGAGCTCTTGCGGAAGCCCAAGAATGGCCTGCCGCGAAAGGTGTTTTCAAAAAGATTCTGTTAGGAAACCTTCAGCGCAAACTGGTCGGCCCGTACGGCTTCACGTTCACAATGTTCCTCGCTTTTTATATCGCATCGTTTTTTGGAGACTACGATCTCAGCCGTTATCTCTGGGAAAGCATTCGTCCTCTGAGCCCGTTGCCGGAATCCTACCGGAAGAGATACACGAATGCGCAAGCACTGATCGGCTTGCGCATGCTGGAGAATATCGACAAATTCAACGCACTCAACCGCGCGCATGCTGCGAAGTTGACGGCAGCTCTAAGGGATATTGACGGCATCCAGCCGCCCGCCAGCCCACCAGAAACCGAGCCGGTCTATTACCAGTACTGCATTCGCGCCGCGGAACCGGACATCCTGAAGCATCGCGCGATTCGCGCGGGTGTTGACGTGGAGATCATGCATGTCGATATCTGTAACGTGCTCGATGTGTTTCAAGAATTCAAAACCGAATGCCCGGTTGCCGAAGCCACACAGCATACATTGCAGCTTCCGGTGTATGCGTCTCTAACGGAACGCGACCTGAATCGGCTTATCAATGTTATTCGACAGGCGGTCCGCCGGCCGAAGCCGCTTGTGAGAGCCACGGATCCACGTTCGATGTCGTGATTCCAGTCTAGCCGCCGATATGATCGGCTAATACTCCGGTCGTATGCCGCAGCCGCTGGCTCAGTAACTTGGAAATCTTAAGCAAGACCTTGATTGCCAACCTCGGAATCTCTGAAGCAAGACGCGCAAAATCGTCAGCAGTCAAGACGATCAGAGTTGTCTTCTCGTCTGCAAGGACGGAAGCCGAGCGAGGCTCGCCATCGACGAGCGACATCTCTCCAAATGTTTTGCCCGGACTCACCGTGCCGAGTCCTTTGGGCGCATCGGCGGAAGCTTTCTTGGTGACGCTCACTTTGCCCTCGACGAGCAGGCACAAATAAGCATCGCGGCTGCCTTCGCGCACGATTATCGTCCCCTTTTCGACAATGCATACCTGAAGATATTTGGAAAGTTCGAGGACTTCCCTGCCGGAGAGGCTATCGGCCCATTTCGTACTTTCGAGAAGCTGAACGATTTCGGACAAAGTACTGTGTTGCGGCGCCAACGCTGCAGGCAGACCGTTATTTCCTTGTCGACTCACGATTCCGAAAAGGCTATCACGAGTGACATTCCTTATCCGTAACCTGGACGCCTCAGCCTGGCTTGCTATAGAATCGCGCCACTTTAATTCAAGTTGGATGCGTCGACGCTGGCTCGAAAAGGAGGACGAATGCGCGGTCTAAAGATACATATCATTTTGGTGATTGTTGGAGTCGTTATCTTGAGCGTGTTGATGGACGCGGCCCAGCGTGGCGGCCGTGGACAGCGCGGCGCGCAGGACGGTCCGCCGCCTATAACGGGCCTCACGGTAACTGGAGAAGTGCAGAATTACGTGCCGGTCACCGACGCAATGCTGCGGAAACCCGATGCCGGTGACTGGTTGATGATTCGACGCGACTATTCCGCATCGAACTATAGCCCTCTCAACCAGATCACCAAAGACAACGTGGGGGATCTGGAGCTCGTCTGGAAACACCCCATGAATGAAGGTGGAACCAATCAACCGGCTCCGATCGTGCATAACGGGATTATCTATCTCGCAAATACGGGCGGCATCCTGCAGGCGCTCGAAGGCTCGACGGGCAAAGTAATTTGGGAAAATCACCTTGGCGCAAACATCGCGATGCGTGGCATCTCGCTTTACCAGGACAAGATCTATCTCGCGAGCGGCAACCGCATCATCGCTCTAGATGCGCGAAATGGGAAAAATGTTTGGACCACCGAAATCGGGCAAGGCTACAGCAATTCGAGTGGCCCGCTCGTTCTTAACGGAAAAGTGATCGAAGGATTAGGCGGTTGCGGGCGATACCAGGAAGAAAAATGTTTTCTTAGTGCATACGACGCGCAAAGCGGCAAACAACTCTGGAGGTTTTACACGATTGCAACCAGCGGCAACAAGGGAGCCGAAACCTGGGGCAACCTTTCGGATCGAAATCGCGCGGGTGGCGAGATGTGGATCACCGGCAGCTATGATCCCGTTCTCAACCTGACCTACTGGGGAACCGCCCAGGCCAAACCCTGGATGACACTGCCAAACCCTGGATGACACTCACTCGCGGCACTGAAGGCGACGCTCTTTATTCCAGCTCGACGATTGCCATTAATCCCGACGATGGCAAACTCAGGTGGTACTTTCAGCATGCGCCGGGTGAAGCGCTCGATCTGGATATCGTATTCGAGCGCGTTCTCGTTGACGTCGGTGGTCAGAATTTGCTCTTTACGATCGGGAAAGACGGCATTCTCTGGAAGCTCGACCGTAGAACCGGCAAGTATCTCGGCCACAAGGAAACGGTATTTCAAAACATCTGGACGAAGTTCGATCCCACAACCGGCAAACCGACTTACCGTGACGACATCATTCATGAATCGCCCGGCAAGCCAGTGGATGCATGTCCCACGAGCGCTGGAGGTCACAACTGGCCGGCGACCGGTTATAACCCTCCGGCGGGGGTACTCATCGCGCCATTAGTTCAAGCGTGCCAGGTGATGGTTCCGCAGCCCATCAACCTGGAAGGCCCCGGCAACCCAGGCGGCGCGAACCGGTCCTTCTATGAAATGCCCGGCAGCGATGGAAATTTAGGGAAGCTTGCCGCTTACGACGTCAACACGCTGAAAGAAGTCTGGTCCATCCAGCAACGGGCCTCGTTCTTGACCGCAGTCATTTCAACAGCAGGTGGCGTGGCTTTTGTCGGAGACCGGAATCAGATGTTCAGAGCCGTGGACGTGAAGACGGGCAAGGTGCTTTGGGAAACGAAACTGGCAACCGCTGTACAGGGGTTCCCTGTGTCTTTCAGCATCGGCGGCAAACAGTACATCGGTGTGACCACAGGTAAGGGCGGAGGCAGTCCGTGGGGAGTTCCAAATGTAGTCACTCCCGAGATCAATCCTCCAAACGAGGGTTACGCCCTATACGTGTTCGCCTTGCGGGATAAGAAGTAGGATGGGAAGAGTAGCGTTGGTGACCGGAGCCGGCAGTGGGATCGGCCGCGCGGTTAGTCTTGCGTTGCATGACGATGGCTACTCCGTCGTGTTGGCGGGGCGGCGCAGGGCAGAGCTCGAAAAAACGGCCGAGCCTCCTCGTGACGACAGCCGAATGCTCGTGGTACCGACGGACGTCACAAAGCCAGACGAAGTGCGAGCGCTGTTTGCCAGAACGAGACAGGCATTCGGCCGGTTAGACGTGGTGTTCAACAATGCCGGCACCGGAGCTCCGGCGATTCCGATGGAAGATCTGAGTTTCGAGCAATGGACAGCAGTCGTTGACGTGAATCTCACAGGCGCATTCTTGTGCGCGCAAGAGGCAATCAAGATGATGAAGGCGCAGGATCCGAGGGGCGGCCGGATTATCAACAATGGTTCGATTTCCGCTCACGTGCCGCGGCCGAACTCGGCGCCTTACACCGCAACGAAACACGCCATCACGGGATTGACTAAATGCATTTCCCTCGACGGCCGCAAGTACGACATCGCCTGCGGTCAAATCGATATCGGTAATGCCGCAACCGAAATGGCTGAGCGAATGGCAGGTATGGCCGAGCCCCGGCTGGACCTGAAGCATGTTTGCAATGCCGTGCTCTACATGGCAAACCTTCCGCTCGAAGCGAATGTGCAATTCATGACGGTGATGGCCACCAAGATGCCCTTCATCGGGCGAGGATGAGGGTGTGCGGCGAAAGGAGTTATTCCACAGGTGGTTCGCCGGGCGGACCCGCTTTTGAGAGCCACCGAAAGAACAACACGACGATAACGGCTGGAATTATGGGCGCCCACCAGGCTTGAATACCGAGCGCTGAAAGGGAAGTTGGCCCGAGCCAACCGATGACGAACATGATTGCGCTCGCCCATCCGAGCGCACTGATGAAGCTGAGACCGGAAAAGTGAGCTGCGGAAATGCCCGAGTACGCGCAGGCCAGCGGAATCGCAATCCGCAAGCCCGGCAAAAACCGAACGGCAAGGATGAGCTTCGTCGCATGCCGCTGCATGCGCTGCTGAATGGCTCGCCGGCGCCGCGCGATCCGATCGAATCTGTTCAGCCAGGATCTGAGGCTGCCTCGTGCCGCATAAAACCAAAACTGGTCGCCTACCCATCCGCCTATCGAGCCGGACAGCAGAACGGCCAGAGGATCGAGTCGTCCTAAGGACGCCATCACAACGGCACTGACGTAAACGACTTCGCCTTCAACGGCGGCTGCTGTGACAATCCCCAGATACGGATAGATCGCCATCTGCACAAAGTCCTATGGGCCGCCCAACAATACCAGCATCTCGCGCACAGCACGCTCGAGGCCGACAAGCGCGGCCCGAGCAATGATGTTGTGACCGATATTCAATTCGCGATCGCGCGAACATTGCGATATGTAAGACCATGACCTGCGAGTACCTGCATTTGCTTGGACTGCGCAAACTCGGCAGCTTGTTTTACCGCTTCCAGCGCTTCGACGCCCTCTTTCGTAGCACGATTGGTCAGTGTCGCGTCCGAATATCGTGCGGTGTTGAGTTCGATCATGCGAGATCCAAGCCCAAGCGCGGCGCGAATCTGCTGCTCGGCAGGATCAATAAACAGGCTGATGTTAATGTTGATCGAGTGAAGGCGCTTGATTGCGTTCGTGATCGCCTGCTGATTTCGCGTGCAGTCCAGTCCGCCGGTTGTGGTGATTTCACCTGGAAGCTCGGGAACGAGAGTTACTTGATCCGGTATGACGTCCAGCGCGATCCCAATCATTTCTTCCGTAGCAGCCATTTCGATATTCAGCTTCGTCTTGACGGTCTCGCGTAGGATCTTCACATCGCGATGCTGGATGTGCCGGCGATCTCCACGCAAATGGACCGTAATGCCGTGCGCGCCCGCCAGCTCGCAGATGGCGGCAGCCGCTACGGGATCGGGCTCATTTGTGCGCCTCGCTTCACGAATCGTGGCGATATGATCGATATTGACCGACAGAAGCGTCATGAATACCTGCCGAGAAGGGCGTTCCACCGAATTCGGACCAGATCCGAGAACATCCGAACACTGTCGCGCAGAAAATGGACTTTGCTCCCTTCCGCATGACTCCACCGGACCGGCGTTTCGCGAATTTTGAGTCCATTGCGTTTTGCGAGAAACAACAGCTCGGGATCAAAACCGAATCCAAACGTCGTTTGCTGTTCGAAGATCCGCCGCGACCTGTCACGGTCAAAAAGTTTGAACCCGCACTGGGTGTCGTGCAACCGAAGTCCGAGAAGCGAACGGACCATGAGATTGAAAACGATGCCGCCGAGCTCCCGCAGCCGTGATTGATGCTTCTCAATGTATTTACGATCGACCGCACGGGAACCGATCACGACATCGGCATGTTCCTTCAGTGCCACGTCGAGAAGCTTGTCCAGTTCTTCGATAGGCGCGGATAGATCGGCATCGGTGAACAACACATATTGGCCCGATGCGGCAAGCACACCGTGGCGTACAGTGTAGCCTTTACCGTGATTTCGATTGTTTTGAAGCAGCCGCATCCCTTTTCCTTGAAATTGCCTGACGATTTCCGCAGTGTTGTCGGAGGAACCATCATCGACCACGATCAACTCCAGCGAAAGCGGCGACCGCCTCATGAATGCATCGATTTTCTTGATGGATTCGGCGATACGGCCAGCTTCATTGAACGCCGGGACTACGATGGAAACTACCGGTTTTCCACCATCTTGAATCTCCACAAAGCCGCTCCGTGCCGCGGTTTCCAATGTCCGCATAAAGGGGCGTATTGTATCATTCGGTCTTGAAAATGGGCACGCCTACGGATTATGAATGACAGGCTACTCCGCGCATGCCGGCGCCGACCGGTAGATCGAACGCCGGTCTGGATGATGCGTCAAGCAGGCCGGTACCTAAAGGAATACCGCGACATCCGGTCGAAAGTATCCTTCCTGGAGCTCTGCAAGAATACGGATCTTGCCGCCGAGGTCTCCCTGCAGCCGTACAAAATTCTCGGTGTGGACGCCGTGATTTTCTTTTCGGACATCTTGATTCCCGTCGAAGCGATGGGCGTAGATGTTGCCTTGACTGATAAAGGGCCGGAGATCGCCAGTCCGATTCGCAAGCAGAGTGATGTCGATCGATTGCGTATCCCGGATCCGGCGGCTGAAGTGCCTTTCGTGGGTTCCATCATTAAAAAACTCCGGAGGGAGCTTCAAAACGAAGTTCCATTGATCGGCTTCGCTGGCGCGCCGTGGACGCTTGCATCGTATATGATCGAGGGCGGGGGATCGAAGAGCTTCGCTGAAATCAAAGGTCTCGCCTATCGTGAACCG
>QHXA01000557.1:0-1169 GCA_003222755.1 Acidobacteriota bacterium | reverse complement strand
TTTCAAATCGAGGCTGGCGGTCAGGTCATCCAACTCTTCGACACATGGGCGGGCGATCTGAATCGAAGCGATTATGAGGAATTCGCTTTGCCATATACAGAAAAGATCTTCGATGCGATAGGAACTCGAGTTCCACGCATCCTTTATTTAAATGGTTGCTCGGCCATACTGGAATCGATGGCAAGCTCCGGAGCCGATGTGATCAGCGTCGATTGGAGAATTTCGATGGCTGAAGCACGCCGCCGCATCGGCGCCCGCGTCGCGCTTCAAGGCAATCTCGATCCATGCGTACTGCTCGGTCAAAAGGAACGGATCCTTGGCAAAACGGAAGAAATTCTTGCGGAAGCCGGACCTGTCGGGCACATCTTGAATCTCGGCCACGGTATTCTTCCGGCAACGCCCGTCGAGAATGCGCGATCTTTTATCGAAGTCGGACAGAGTTATCGCCATTCGCAATGAAAGTCGGAGTTCTTGTATTCAATCTCGGTGGTCCCGAAACCCTGCGTGATGTGAAGCCATTTTTATACCGGCTCTTCTCGGATCCTGAGATCATTCACGTCAAGTGGTCGCCTCTCCGAAAAGCTATTGCATTTGCGATCGCCACGCTCCGGAGAAAAACGTGGCTACTACAGGCAAATCGGGGGCGGGTCTCCTCTGCGCCGTCTGACGGAAGAGCAGTCGCGTGCTCTGGCGGAAGAGCTCAAGCGCCGTGGCAGAAATGTGGAAACGTTTGTGGGCATGTGTACGTGGCGCCCGTTTCTGCATGAAGCCGTGCACAAGATTGAAAACGCAAATCTCGACAGTCTCGTGATCCTTCCGCTGTTTCCGCAGTATTCGGCAACCACAACAGGATCCGGTTTTGCCGTCCTGCGCCAACTGATCGACAAACATCCTGCGTTCAAGAAACTGGACGTGCAGTGGATTTGCTCATGGCCGGATCATCCGACCTATATTGCATCTTTTGTGCAGAGCATCCAACGCGAGCTTTCGAAGTTTCCCGATCCCGATAGGGTGCATCTTCTTTTCAGCGCTCACAGCATTCCGGAAAGCTACGTCAGAAACGGGGATCCGTATCTGGAACAAACCAAGAAGACCGTTGAGCTCATCGTGGATCGCCTCGACCGCCGGAATCCGTACCACTTGTCTTTTCAGAGTAAGATCGGACCGGT
>QHXA01000556.1:6055-6427 GCA_003222755.1 Acidobacteriota bacterium | reverse complement strand
TATATATCTGCAATCGGCGATTTACGGAATGTTCACGTCTTCAATAGGGAAATTTGGAAATCTTGTATTGCTATTTCGTAGATTGCTCATTGCAGACAGATATTACAAATCGGCGATGGCCGATTGCTGAACGCTGATTTAGTGTGGATCCGTCAAGTATGTTAGTACCCTCACGAGGGGGAGATTAACCCTTGCCTTATCGGAAACGTAATCTCCCCTTGTAAGTGGAGACGCCGCCGAAGGCGGCGAGGGGGTCACTCACGCCGAGTTTTTTGTTGAAAGCCGACCTCAGCCATTCTTCAATCCAGATGCCTTCAGTTCTTTTTTACCGAGCTGACGCTTAAGGACGACAGTTCTCACAGTTTCTTCTCT
>QHXA01000556.1:944-5999 GCA_003222755.1 Acidobacteriota bacterium | reverse complement strand
CAAACTCTTGGTAGTACCAGATGCGCGCAATTTTCCGATACTCCCTGCCGGAACCGAGCGGAATGTCTTCAATCGGGGTCGCGTTTTGTCTTGGGCGCCGAATGGATCGCCATTTTCGATAGTTCGCAGCTTCGCGCAGAACGCCGGTCTCGGGTTCGACGTAAGAGTCATAATGGAGACCGCTGCGAATCCGCGCGCCCGGCACGAGCTACTGCACATATGAGCCGGATAGGCGGCCCACTCACTTGAAATTACTATCCGCCTTCTTCAGCGCTACACTTCGGCTTTCGTAATCAGCCACTCGGCTTCCGATCATCGCGGCCGTCATCTTTCCGACAGATAATCCACCGCAAGATTGGCCAGCGTCCGGACACCGAGCGGTAGTACGCCTTCATCCACTTCATAGAAGGGAGAATGATTGGCAGGCGCGGTTGCAGGATCGACGCCCTTCTTGTTCGATCCGAGAAAAACGAAGAGACCGGGTGCCCTTTGCGCGAAGAAGGAAAAATCTTCCGCGGCGGTGACCGGTGGCTGTAACGACACGTTCTCCGCGCCCGCAACCCGCTTCAACGTTGGCAGCATTTTGTCGGTGAGACCAGGATTGTTGAACGTAACAGGTAACTGGCGCACAATCTCCACTGCCGCTGTGGCGCCGGCGCTCTGTGCTATGGACTCCGCCGTCAGACGAATCCTCCGGTGCATTTCGTCCTGCGTTTCGGGGCTGAATGCCCGGATCGTTCCTTCCATTTGGACTTCATCGGAAATGATGTTGTTGCGAACGCCGCCGCGAATGCTGCCGATCGTGATAATCGAGGGCGCTTTGGTGATGTCGAGCTGCCGGCTCGATATGGTCTGAATTCCAAGAATGACCTGCGATGCGACGACAATCGGATCCACTCCGCCCCAGGGTATGGCTCCGTGCGTTTGCTTTCCCTTGATGGTGATGCGCAGCAAATCCGCGCTCGCCAGCGCACCGCCCGGCCGGTATGTGATTTGTCCGACCGTGGCTGAGCTCATCACGTGCAGGCCGAATACGGCATCTGGCTTAGGATTTTCAAACGCGCCTTCTTTGATCATCAATTCGGCGCCGCCTTCCTCGCCTGACGGCGCACCTTCCTCTGCAGGCTGGAAGATGAACTTGACAGTTCCCGCAAGCTGACCCTTCATCCCGGCGAGAACTTCGGCCACACCCATGAGAATTGCGACGTGGTTATCATGCCCACATGCATGCATCACACCGACTTCCTGCCCGTTGTAGACCGCCTTCTCCTTCGATGCGAACGGCAGATTCACTTGTTCGGTCACCGGCAATGCATCCATGTCCGCGCGCAATGCCACCACCTTGCCCGGACGGCCTCCGCGAAGAACACCAACGACTCCCGTGTGGGCAATGCCTGTCTTCACCTCTATGCCGAGGCTTCGCAGATGATCGGCAACGATTTTCCCGGTGCGTGTCTCACGATTGCCAAGCTCCGGATGCTCGTGAATGTCCCGGCGCCACGCCACAACTTTGCTTGAATCCGGTGACTTGTCGCCTGCTCGTAGGCGTAGGCGAGTTTCAGTAAGGTTGGCTCGGTGTATGGTCTCCCAAAGAAGGTGATTCCCACGGGAAGATTGTCGGTTGTGAATCCGGAAGGGACGGTAATCGAAGCCGCGAATACGAGGAACGTATTCAGGACGGGCACACCTTTGTTGTTCACATAGGGTGGGTTGATGCCGTCCTTGATCAATGTTGGCTGATGTTCAACCGATTTGTGGACGATAGCATCGAGCTGGTTATCCGCCACACGCGCCTTTTGAAAAATGTCTTCGATGGGAACGGATGAAAGCTACTGCCATGACAGATCGCATCGCAACCCTCGGGCGGCGTGCGGTGAGCGTGTCTGCCATGAGTATCACTTCGCCGGCGGCGGCGCCGTTTTGCATGGGTCGGGTTTGAATTTTGATCCATCCGGCTCCAGCTTGAATTGTGTGCTGGTATAGAAGGGCTGGTTCAGATACTTCGGATCTTCGATGACCGTGATCACGACCATCCAGTTGTCGCCGCTAGGATGTGGCGGCAGGCGATGGATGTATTCGGTAATTGTGGCGTTCTCGCTGTAGGGCACACCGTTCTTGCGCAGGTAGCCTTCGCGAAAATTTGTAGTCACCACTTTCAATGAGCCGCCTTCAAAGATGGAGCCTGGAGGGGCGGGTCCGCCGCGCAGTCCTGCGCCGCCGCCACCGGGATCGCGGGGACCCGAGTTGCCGCGAGGCGCTCCGCGCTGCCCCGTCGCTGGACCTTCCCATTCTGCGATGGAGTGGCCTTGCCAGGTCCTTTCGCCAGTAGCTTGTTTCGTCTTGTCGAAAAACAGCAGGCGAGTCTGTGTGCCGGCGTCGAATTCCATCTTCAGCGTGTTGTCGTCTTGCCAGGTGATATGCAACCGCCCCGGTTGCCGCATGATGCCGCCGATGCCGAACGGCTTACACTGAAGGCCGGCTTCATTGTCTTTCGTGAGGTCCCACGTGTTCGCGACGCGGACACCTTCAGGATTGAGCGGCACGCTTTCATAGTCGCCTTTGCGCGGCGTCATCATGCGATGCCGCCAATCTTCACTAACAACGGAGACCCAGTAGCCCGTGAGATCAATTGGGGCGATGGATTTCGCAGGCTGCCCGCCGCGTTGCCCGCGCCCCTGCGCGTGGGTAGGGACGGAAGACCACAAGCACGCAAAGGCACCCACAAAACCGGCAAATAACAAATGCGGTCTCATCATGGCACTATCGTTTCTGAGCGAGATCCCGGTACACAGCCTCGACGAATGCTGTGGGATCGCCGTACCGCGTGTCGTAATCCAATGTCGGTTGGGCCGCCTTGACTTGATCGAGCGTCATTCCGCGCTTGATCATGTCCTGTATCCGATCGCGAATGATCACGATCATGTCGCGGTACTCCAGGATATCTGCTTCATCGCCGACGCGTCCGTGACCGGGAATGACATATGTGCCTCCCTCCTGCAAATATTTCGGGACGGCGATATCGAGCATCTTGTTCAAGCCGGCGATGAAACCGTCAACGCCGCCACCAGCTTTCGCGTCGATGACGGGATACGTCGTCGTTACGAAAAGGTCCCCGGCAACCAAAACGTCGGAGCTCCGGAAGTAGACGAAAACATCACCATCGGAATGTCCGGATGGAAAGTGATACAGGAAGATCGCTTCACCGTTGAAGTAGAAGTCGCGCGTATCTTCAAAGAATGTATTCAACGGCCACTCCGTGGACGGCCGCGAGGACTGCGACATGTGCGCAAGCACTTTCTCGTGGGCAACGATTGCAGCGGGGTTGCCGTTCACCGTTGTGCCTGCCTGAGAGATTGTCTCGTTCCCGCCGGTGTGGTCCGGATCGGCGTGCGTGTTGATGATCCACCGAATCGGTTTGGTGGACAATTGCCGCATCGCCGCCAGCACCTTTTCGCGCATCTGCGCGGCACCGGTATCCACGACAACCACACCTTCATCGCCAATCTGCACGGCCACATTCGCGCCGGCTCCGACCAGCATGTATACATTTCCTTGGACGTGAAAAATTTTGATTTCGCCCTGTGCAGCCGGTTGTGGTTGCGGCCGGGCACCGGCATCCCGCGCCGTGCGCGATGGCGCGGCGAAGGATCCGGCTTCAATTTTCGTCATGAACTCCGGGTATGTTGCGTCTGCTCCCGCAAAAACCGCATCGAACGGAAGTCCGAACTTGTTGGCGAAGTCTTTAATGAATGGATTCTTCCCGGGCAGGAAGTGCGGCACCTGGTTTTTTGGTTTGGGGATCTCCATCGCGTATTCGCAGTTGTACAGCCAGTTTTGATTGCCGCGTTCCATCAGTACGAACTCTTCACTGGTGACGTATGGCTCCGTCAGATACACCGGATCGGTAGTCATCGTGATGTGCGACAGGAGATTTCCGTGACGGATGTAATGTTCAACCACTGTCGTCAGATCGCTACTGGGAATGCCGCTGCGGCGGTAGAACTCTTTTTTGATGTGCGTGGTCGTAACGGTCAGAATGTCGCCGTGCCATTCTCCAGTTGAAAAGCCCATGAACGTGTGCGGCGCATACTCCGGCGGGTGCGGACGGCCGTCCATCCAAATGGTTCGCCACTGCTGGTACGTGCCCAGATATTGTCTGTACGCGATAATTTCCTGCGTCGCCGGGTCCTTCTCATCCCAAATCCTGAACTGCAGCGGGCCTCGATAAATATGCGGAAGGTTGTACGGTTGGCATTGATGCTCGAGAAGGGTCACACGAGTGACGTCGAAAGTCTCGGCGTAGCGTCGGGCCGCATCGTTTAACGGAACGCCGGTGAAGTCGCCTTGCACGTCGCCTGGAACACGATCGCCCTGATCTTCGTGGTATCTACCGGCCCACTCGCCCGCGAAGCTCATTTGAGCCGATGCGGGAAGCGTACCCAAGAGTACCAGTAACACACACGCCGCCCACTGTAGGGGCGCTCTATGAGCGCGCGTTTTTCGCCGAATCGACGAAATACGGGCGGTCATAGATCGCCCCTAGAGTAATAGCAATCTACTTCTCGATACATATGGCCAAACCTCAGCGTGGCGCGAGTATAGCAGCGGTTTTCGTCAACGCCAATTCCTTGGTGTATGATGCCGGCACATCTATGAAAAACATACTGGTACTCGCCGCATGCCTTTTCTTGGCCGCGTGTTCCTTCCAAACAAACGGGCAGGCCGGAACATCACGTGTCACCGTCTTTGAAGGCGCCCGCCTCATTACCGGTGACGGCCGTGCGCCGATCGAGAACTCCGCGTTCGTCGCCGAAGGCAACCTGTTCACGCGTGTGGGCCGGCGCGGCGAAATCGCCATACCGGCGGGCGCACAGCGCGTCAACCTGACGGGCAAGACGGTGATGCCGGCAAAGGTCGATCTGCACGGCCACATCGGATACCAACACGAGTTCGACGGCACGATGGCAAAGGAATACTTCACACACGAGAACCTCGTCGATCATCTGCAGCGTCTCGCTTATTACGGGTTCAGCGCGATCATCGGAATCGGTGATC
>QHXA01000556.1:316-910 GCA_003222755.1 Acidobacteriota bacterium | reverse complement strand
TGGGGAGACGTACCGCTCCGCGTGCGCAATGGAATCATTCCGGGCGCGGCGCTGTTCAAGACAGTGGGCACGGGGATTGCTTGGCCCGGATCCGGCGCAAATGGGCATCCATCCAGAACGGACGTACCGTATCCCGTTACCACAGTCGAGGAAGCTCGAGAAGCCGTCCGCGACAATGTCCGCATCAAGCCTGAGTTCATCAAGATTTGGGTCGATGACCGCGGTGGCCGGACGAAAAAGCTCACGCCGCCGCTTTATCTTGCGATCATCGACGAAGCTCACAAGCTCAACGTGCCGGTTGCGGCGCACAACGTGACGTTGGCCGATGCGAAGCTGCTGATGCGAGCCGGTGTGGAAGGATGGCTCCATCTGCCCGTTCGAAACGGTGAAGTGCCCGATGAGGAACTCATCTCAATAATCAAACAACGCATCGCAAAGAACGATCGGCCGCAGATGTGGTTCAATCCGGGCGCGGGCTCAGCGGCATCAGGCCGCGAAGCTTGGGATGATCCGCTGTTGCGCGACACCATATCGCCTCAGCAAATCCAGGAGCACTGGGGCGACGCACTCGCCAAAATGACACCGGACTCCGTC
>QHXA01000556.1:0-265 GCA_003222755.1 Acidobacteriota bacterium | reverse complement strand
AGATCGTCCTGGGAAGTGACACCGGGCAGACCCGATTCTTCATCGGCTGGATGGGACAACTAGAATTCGAAAACTGGGTCTGGATGGGCCTGAGTCCAATGGAAGCCATCGTCGCCGCCACTCGCGACTCGGCTGAAGCGGCGCACGTCAATACGGGACTGATCGCGCCGGGCAAGAATGCAGACTTCATCGTGCTCGATGCAAATCCGCTGGAGAACATTGCAAACAGCCGCAAGATCAACAAAGTCTATCTGCGCGGGCAGGA
>QHXA01000555.1:6276-8517 GCA_003222755.1 Acidobacteriota bacterium | reverse complement strand
ATACTCCGCCCCAATTTACTCCGTCCCAAAAATTAAACGACGAAAGGCCACGGAAATTGCCTTTTTCGCGTTTCAGACCGAATCCAAGGAGGTGGCTGTGAATTCCGTCAACATTACAGTAGCTTTTCGTCGCCGCCGGCTGTGCGTTGCTTCAATCCTCACCGCATGCTTGGCCATATTCGTATCGCGTCCGCTCCTGGCTGGAGCGCGGAGGTGGACCGTTAAACCTATCCTGTTGGTATTTCTGTTTTCGTTACTCACTTGCACGATCGTGTGGGGACAGTCAACGGCTCAAGTTAGCGGTACGGTGAGGGATCAGAGCGGCGCAGTTCTGCCCGGAGTCCAGGTGACGGCGACGCAAACGGCGATCGGTCTAACGCGTACAGTGGTGACCGATGAAGTCGGCTTTTACGTAGTGCCGGAGCTGCCTGTCGGTCCTTACAAGTTAGAAGCGTCTCTTCCGGGATTCCGCACTTTTGAACAAACCGGGATCGTGCTTCAGGTCGGCAGCAATCCAGTAATTAATGTTGCTCTCCAGGTCGGGCAGGTCGCCGAGACGGTTGAAGTTCAGGCGGATGCCGCGCTGGTGGAAACGCGGAGCACGGGTGTCGGCCAGGTGATCGACAATGTGCGCGTGCTGGAATTGCCTCTCAATGCGCGAAATGTCCAGCAACTGATCGCTCTTTCAGGTAACGCGGTCGGCGGAGGCGCCACTGGCACCAACCGGGGTTACCCCGGCGATGTCATCTCGGTTGGCGGAGGATTGGTCAATGGACTGACATACGTGTTGGACGGAGGTACGCATAACGATCCGTACAGCGGTTTGAATCAGCCGCTGCCGTTCCCGGATGCACTGCAGGAGTTCAAGGTCGAAACCAGCGGTGTGACGGCTCAGAATGGCGGCCAATCGGGAGCGTACGTGAATTCCGTCACAAAGTCCGGCACCAATGATCTCCATGGCGACCTGTTCGAGTTCGTCCGTAACGATCTGTTCAATGCGACGAACTACTTCGCCCTGGTCGATCCCAACACCGGCAAGAAGGCCAAGAGCACGTTGAAGCGCAATCAGTTTGGCGGAACGCTGGGTGGAGCGATTGTGAAGAACAGAGTATTTTTCTTCGGCGGTTATCAGGGCACAACCACTCGGCAAGATCCAGCTAGCACCAGAGCCTTCGTTCCTACAAAAGAAATGCTCGCCGGCGATTTTACGACGTTCGCTTCAGCGGCATGCAATGCGGGCGGCGCAGTTTCGCTGAGATCTCCGTTCGTGAACAACAAGGTCGATCTCTCTGCATTCAGTCCAGCGGCACTCAAAATCGCAAGTCAGCTGCCGGCTGCGCAGGACCCATGCGGTCAGATCACGTACGGCAACATCCTTCATCGCAACGATGGGCAAATTGTAGGACGAGTAGATTATCAACAGAGTCCCAAGCACTCGCTGTTCGCCCGTTACCTAGCGACGTGGTACAAACTTGCAGTTCCTTACGAGCTCAACCACAACCTCCTGTCTACCGCGGACCGAGGTTACAACAACGCGTCGCACGCATTGACGTTGGGCTCCACTTATTTAGTCGGTCCAAATACGGTCAACTCGTTCCGTCTGGCAGGCGGGCTCACTTACGTCACTCGAGTGGGCGCCGAGATTTTCTCGGCTCCTGATCTCGGCATCAAGGCTTACAGTTACCTGCCCAAGTACATATCCGTGACGGTCGGCAACGCCTCCACGGGTTTCTCTGTGGGATGTGGGACCTGCACGTATTCCACGTTCAATAACTACAATGTGCAGATCAATGACGATGTCAGCATTCAACGCGGCGACCATCAGATTGTTTTCGGTGGCGTCGTTTCGCGTGCATATTCGAACGGTAAGTCGAATGTCACTTCTGCCGGTACTTACAATCTCAATGGCCAGCAAACGGCTTTGGCGATTGCGGATTTTCTGACGGGAAAGCTAAACACGCTATCCCAGTCTGGACCAGCTCTCATGCTGACGCATCGCTACTATCTCGGTCTGTATGCGCAGGACACCTGGAAGATCACTCCCCGATTGACGGCGAATTACGGATTGCGGTGGGAACCGTATTTCCCGCAGGTGCTGGATGACGACCGTATCTACAACTGGAACTACAACAGGTTCAAACAAGGTATCAAGAGCACGGTATTTAAGAATGCCCCAGCCGGTTTCTATTATCCCGGTGATCCCGGCTTTCCCGGACAGACCGGGGTTTATCACGATCTCAG
>QHXA01000555.1:0-6265 GCA_003222755.1 Acidobacteriota bacterium | reverse complement strand
GGAAAAGGCCGCACGTCGGTTCGCGCTTCTTACGGAATCGCTTATGCATTCCTTCCATTGGTATTGCAGATTGACACCGCGAATTCGCCCCCGTGGGGAAACTCCGTTCAGGTGACTACACCGGCCGGCGGTTTCGACGATCCTTGGTTGGGTTATTCCGGCGGAAATCCCTTTCCAACAGTATTCAACGCCAACACGCCTTTTGTAAGAGGCGGCCTTTACAACAACACGCCGTACGACATTAAGAATACGTACGCGGAGTCGTGGAACCTTGGCGTGCAACACCAGATTGCGAACAAGTGGCTCATCTCGACGGCATACACCGGAAGCACGACGTTGCACTTGTGGACGCAGAATCAACTCAACTCGGGTGTTTATTTCTACAACGGCACGAATACGTGCGTGCTGCCGAACGGCACGGCCATCACCGGTACCGGCGGACAATGTTCGACGCTTGCGAATCTTGCAACGCGCCGGAAGCTCACCATCGAGAATCCCCAGGAAGGGCCGTATTTCACACTGCTTTCCAATTTCGACTCGGGCGGCACCATGAGCTATCACGGGCTGCTGGTGAATGTGGAGCGGCGAGCGGCGAAGGGCGTGACGATCAGTGGCAATTACACGTGGTCCCACTGTATTGGCGATCTGACGGATTTCAATGGCTCCGGTCCGAATCCCGGCCAGGATGATTGGCAAGATGACAACAACCGCCGGGGGGATCGCGGCAACTGCGTCTCGGATCGCCGGCACGTTTTGAATTTGACCGGTGTCGCGGAAACGCCCGCGTTTTCCAACAACACGGTGCGCGCGATCGGTTCCGGTTGGCGTCTATCGGCAATTTACAGAAAGTCGTCCGGCAGTCTTCTGAATGTCACGTCGGGAGTAGACAATTCCCTGACCGGCAAGAGCAACCAGCGCGCACAACAGTTGCTCGAGAATCCTTACGGCGACACATCCGCACGACCGGGAACGAATTTCCTGAACCCGAAAGCCTTCGTTATACCCGCGACCGGCACGTTCGGAAACGTCGCGCGGAACAGTGTGCGAGGTGTTGGAACGTGGGACTTCGATACCGCGCTATCTCGAGTGTTTCGTCTGCGCGAGAGCCAGAGGTTCGAGGTTCGAGCTGAAGCCTTCAATGTCCTGAATCGATTCCGCGCGCTAAATCCCAGTACGGCTGTGAGCGGAAGCACATTTGGCGTGATTCGAACGGCACGGGATCCGCGGATCATGCAGTTCGCGTTGAAATACATCCTGTAGGGGCGGTCATAGACGCTTGGAGTTTGGACATTACCGCACCGCTCCGCGGTGCCCTGGGCGGTCATAGACCGCCCCTACAGTTCCGCTTCGACGAGGGTCTTCTCGATAATCGTGTACCCACAGCGCGGGCATCGCGCGGCTTCGGTGAGAAAGTAATCCGTCGTTGAACGATCGCATCCCGTTACCTCATCGAGGACCCAATCAAAGGGCAGTTCAGCCTCCTTGTTACAGGCTTCGCAGGAAGAAATAACTTCTTGAGCGCGGCGAATCGTAGCGGTACTTAAAGCGAGAATGTGGATGGTCATCTTAGTACTGGTCGAAGATCCGTTGAATCTCGCGCACGTCTTGGGTCTTCGTCAATGCGAGCATCATCAGAATTCTGGCGTGGGTCGGCAGCATTCGTTTGACTGCGATGATGGGAAATGAATCGCGCGCGGTGTTCGGCGACGCGACATGATCGCCGGAAGGAAAGGTCGTTGCAATTACAACGCCGCGCCGCTGGAGACTCTCGTAGTAGGCGCGTTCGGTCCCGCTCAGGCCTGTAGTGGCAACGATGATCGCCTTGGCATCCGTCTTCCCGGCGCCGTCAGCGCCCGCATACGAATACTGAATATCGACACGAGGCAAGCTCGTTAGTTCCCGCACATCAAACTCCGACATCGTTGAATGCCGCCTTGTGGGCGCGTAAAAGTATTCCACGCCGTGCCGGGCAACGACGCCGATGATTCCCATTTCCTGGGCGGAAAATCCGCCGCTGCGCGCGAAGAATTTCTGAGCGTCGCGCGCACTAATGATCCGATCGTCCATGACGACGACCGCTCCCTTGCCTCGCGAGTCATGAGCGGCGGCAACGCGCACGCCCGCCAACAGATTGATTGGGCCATCCGGACTGATTCCCGTTGGAGGCCGCTGAGCTCCCACAAGCACCACGGGTCTATCAGACCTCACCGTGAGGTGAAGAAAGTACGCTGTCTCTTCCAGGCGATCCGTACCATGCGTAACGACGACACCGGCGAGGTCGGATCTCTTTTCGAAAACGGTGTTGATTCTACGAGCGAGCAGCAACCATTGATCGGGCGTCATCAGAGCGCTCGGAATGTTTGAAAACTGCTCGGTTTCCACCTGTGCGTATCTCCTGAGTTCCGGCACCTGGGCCACAATCTCGTTGACCGGTTTCCGGATTTCATATCCTCCGAGGGTGCCCGGCTCGCCTTGTTCGCCTGCAATCGTGCCACCGGTCGCAATCACCAGAACCCGAGGCAAATCAGTGTGAGATTGAGCGGTGGCGGGCGTTCCAGCGGCCGCATAAAGGAAAAGCAGAACCGCAATCAGGCGGAAAATGGATGTTCTTTTTACCATGTTCAGGCGAATTGATAGGGTGATTTGGGCCGTCAATTATCGATTTTAGTCTTATCAGCTCTCCAACGTCTAATCACTTTTGAGGAGGCATGCATGAAGTTTGCAATTCGTTTGTTCCTAATAACTGCTCTCGCCATCGGTTCCGTGGCGTGCAATCGAGGCAATGCCCCAGACCAATCCGTAAGCGCAAACTCAGAACGGACGGACCGTTCGGCCGAACCCCAGCCAAACAATACAGTCCAGCAGCCGCCCGCCCAGCGCGAACGCCAACCGGTCCGGGAAACCCGGCCAGAGACCCGCCCCGACCAGGTCCGGCCCGCCGACCGCGAAAACCGGCCTGCAGAAACTCCGCGGAGCCCCGCGACCGGAACTGTGCCTAGCGGCACAGCAATGACAGTCACACTGGCCGACGCAATCAGTACGGATGGAAATAAGGAAGGCGACAACTTTACCGCTCATCTGAGTCAGCCGATTGTTGTGAATGGAAAGGTAGTAGCGGACAAAGGCGACCGCGTAAGCGGCCATATCAAAAAACTTGAAGAACCTGGGAAAGTCAAGGGCCGTGCGCGGCTAGAGCTCGTCCTGGACGAAATCCGGACCAGCAGGGACGCTTACAAGCTGTCAACCGAGCCGTTCATTGCTGTGGCCCAGGACTCTCATTCTCGTGATGCTGCCGAGATTGCCGGTGGAGCCGCCGTTGGCGCAGCCATCGGAGCAATTGCAGGCGGAGGGAAAGGCGCTGCTATTGGAGCCGTGATTGGCGGCGGAACCGGAACCACCGCTGTTCTGCTCACAAAAGGAGCCCAATTGAGACTCGAATCCGAAACGAAGATCAATTTCGTCTTGTCGCGTGATGTGACCCTGCCCGTGATCCGGAACGCGAATACGTAGCACTTACTGTAGCGGCGGTCTATGACACCTGCGAAATTGTCGGCGGTCATAGACCGCCGCTACAGTTTGTGGGATCATCCTGCCTCATGTTGAAACATCAGGTCGCACTTGTTACCGGTGGAAGCCAGGGTATTGGAAAGGCGATTTCGGAGAAGTTACTTGCCGCTGGCGTCATCGTTGCCATCGCAGCTCTTGATGATCAAGCCCTGAAAGACGCGTCGGCAGAGTTTCAGTCCAAAGGACTCCGGTTCAAGTCCTACGGAGCGGATCTGGCAGAAGAGCTTCAAATCGATTCGCTCGTGAAATCCGTAATCCGCGATCTCGGTCCCGTGGATATTCTTATCAACAATGCTGGAATTACCGGACCAACCTTGTCGGCCCATGAAATCACTACGAACGATTGGGATCGGACCCTCGCAATCAATCTCCGAACCCCGTTTCTTTTGAGCCGCGCCATCGTTCCATCGATGATCCAGCGAAAGAATGGAATCATCATTAACATTTCTTCGATCGCTGGAAAGATGGCTTACCCTCTGCGATCACCATACGCTGCTTCCAAATGGGGCCTGATCGGATTGACACTCACACAGGCGCAGGAACTCGGGCCGTACAATATCCGTGTGAATGCCATCTGCCCCGGACCGACGCGCACCGAGATGATCGATTCCGTGATCAGGGCTCGTGCGAAGGCGGCTGGCGTGGATGAGCGCACGATGCTTCAGGAGTACACACGGGCTACGGCACTAAAGAGAATGGTGCTTCCCGACGAAGTCGCAGATCTTGTTCTATTTCTCTGTTCGCCGGAATCTGGCGCAATCACTGGCCAAGCTATCGATGTTAGTGCCGGATATGGTTTCAGGATCGGGAATTAGGACGGTTGTTTTCCTTACGCTTGTTCGGTCTGTCTGCATTAATCTCCCACCATGACGGACGAAGAACACTTTGAGAAGGGTTTGACCATGCTCAGAACTATGGTCGGCGACGCGGAAGCCGACCGCATTCGGCACGGTTGGAGAGACATGTCTCCGGATTTGGAACGGTTCATCCTTGAATTCGTGGCCGGACGGATTTGGACCCGGTCCACTCTCGATCTGAAAACCCGAAGCCTCTCTACGATCGCAGTCTTGATGGCGCTGGGAAGAACGAGCGCGCTCGAACTCAATGTTCGAATGGCATTGGGGAATGGCGCTACGAAAGAGGAAATCTTCGAGGTCATGCTCCACATGGCGCCGTATGCCGGATTTCCTGCGGTATGGGATGGCATGAAGATCGCATCACGCATATTTAGCGAAGGAAGGACGCCATGAAAACTTTTCATTGGGGAATGATGGTCGTTATTGCGTCACTAACGATTACGATCGTGTACGACGCGGGTAACGCAGCGGCCCGATGAGCACCGTGGAGCGGTGCTCACCGCGACACTGGCTGTTCGACAAGAATCTTGCCGGTCAGTAGATACCCCAACGTGTCTTTCAAGTCGTGCTCATTCGAAGCGGCAAGCACGAGTCCACCGGAATCCCGGACGGAATTGAACGTACTCGCAGCAACGTCGAAGGCGATGAAGTAGATTGAAGCGCGATCTTTCTCGGATTGGCTGGAAATCACTTGTGTCACATCGGCCGGAGAATACCCTTTAGTATTTTCGCCATCCGTGATCACCAGGATGTGGCGCTTGGCAAGTCCGGTGGCATCGACGTCGCGCTTGGCCACAATCATAGCGTCTCCGATCGGGGTGTCACCGCCTGCGACCATTTTCGATATCGCCGACTTCGCCACGGCGGGATTGGGCGGTCCTAATGGAATAACTTGGCGTGTGGGGCGCATGTTCGCGCTGCGATCGCTGAATTCGTAAATACCCAGGTAGATCGCCTGTCCTGAATGTTCGCGCGCGTAAGCATCGAATTGGTTCACCAGACCGATTGCGGCGCGCTGCGCGATTTCAATCTTCGGGCGCGCTCTGCCGTCCGCGTCTTTGACTTGCTGGTTCATGCTGCCGGACGTATCGATGAGGATCGCTGCAGCGATACCGTCACGATATTCCGCGGAAGAGTTCGGCCGAAGGACATCCTGAATTGGATTCCGAACGGGAGTGGAGACGCGAGACGTGCGCGGCGCACCCTTGCCGCAAGTCCGAGCGGAACCCACGGCCAGGGCTAATAACAGCAGGAGTACCCCATTATTAAACGCGTGTTTGCTGGCCCGCGTCCTCATTTCTGCTCCGGCGGAAAGACACTGATTTCCACGCGCCGGTTGAGTGCCTGATTATTCGGCTGGCCCGGATCAGCCGGCGCATCCCAACCTTTGCCTTCGATACTGAACTTGTTCGGATCGAACTTGTATTTTTCGCTCAATGCGCGCTTGATGGCTTCCGCACGAGCAAGGCTCAGATCCCGCACAGCCTGCATCGGAACTTTCCCTTTCATGCTCGAATCCGTATGACCCTCAATCAGAATCACCGCCCGAGCAAATTGGCCGGCAAGGCGCGCCACTTGTTCCAGAGTGGCATCCACGTTCGGATCGTACAGCTTGCCGGGAATGGGCTTCTCCAAGTCATCGCGTGCGGGCTCATACGGGTTCGCCGAATTCGGGTAAAAGTTGATGCGTATGGTCTGCGTCAGGATTGGCGCTTCAGCCGGAGTTTTGCGGAAACTGGCGGGCGTGAACGAAGCCACGCTCTCGTCGGTTTGATGAGCAAACGTTCCTTTCTTCTGAATGCTCTGAATGACCGAAAAATCCATTACCTGATCGAATTGCA
>QHXA01000523.1 GCA_003222755.1 Acidobacteriota bacterium | reverse complement strand
GTCGACGCCGAATCCCTGGCCGCGCCGCGAAGGAATTACATAAACCATCGACGGTTCGATATGGACATTTGCGGAACGCTCCTCAGGGTGCGAGTGCACAAGTACATGCCCACCGATATAACCGATGACATCACGATCATCGAAGCCAACGATGACGAAGCCTTGCCCTTCGCCATCGTCACGAATCGACCATACACGATCGTATTGGTTGCGCTTGGAGCACAAATCCAGCTCACCATAACCAACATTTATGGGTTCTTTTTGCGGTATCTTTCTCTGCGCCCTCTTCAGAGTTGTAAGCAGTTCGCGTGGAGAAGGATGGCCTGGGTTCAGCACGGCTCTCATAGCGCGGCGTTTGGGTAACGAACTGACCTTTTCTAGGCTGTCCACCGAGATACGATCTAATTCAGAGATCCGCACATCGAAACGAAGCCCGCCGCCCTTCCACTGCGTTGTTCCTCGACCGAAGTGTTTTTGCTGCAGCAATAGCGAAGCATTCTTTCGATTCATGCTTGTTTCCGAACGCGGCAAGTATACCTTTAACAATTGCGATCGGGCTGATACGCCCTTACACGAGCGGCGGTTTCCGAGTCGGCGTGGTCTGCAGTTTGGTTCGTGCGGGCGCAATTGAGCGATTATGGCATTGGAATCGAGGGGGCAGCCGGATGTGCACCGCGCTAAAATAATTACGCAGGTGATAGCAAATGAGCATTAGAGCTGTCTACGAAAACGGCGTCTTCAAGCCTCTTGAGAGCGTTCCGCTAAAAGAGGGAACGGAAGTTGAGGTTTACCCGCGCCCCGAAGAGAAGGCAAATGGTGGCAAGCGGAAGAAATCCGTCCGCGAACTTGGCGCCTATGGCATGTGGGCGGACCGAGACGATATAGGCGAAGGCACCGAATACGTTGACCGTATTCGGAAATTGAGGCGCGAGCCCGAGGTGAAGTAGTCACAGTGCCTTACCTTGTGGACACGGACATCCTGGTGGACCTGTTGCGGCGTAAGAAGGGCGCCGAAGATTATCTGGATTCGATCGGGGATTGGTCGCTTTCCATTGTTACAGGCATGGAGCTTGTCGCCGGTGCAAAGAATAAGGATGAAATTCGTGAGATCGACATCGTTGTCGCAACATACGAAGCCATTCCGCTGAACTCTGAAATCGGCGAACTTGCATACAATCTCATGAAGACATATGCGAAGTCCGAAGGCCTCGATCCATCCGATGCCATGATCGCCGCAACCGCGATTCACGAAGGGTTGAAGCTGTCTACGAGGAACAAAAAACATTTCGCAAGGATTCAGCGACTCGACATCGACGTGCCCGACTATTAGCTCACTCTTCAAAAGGCGTGGCCCTTTCCTACTCGTTTCGACTCCTGTTCGCGGATCTCGGTTCGTTTCCAGAACCTGTTGAGCACAGTGGAATTCGGAGTTGACTCCTCCGCCGAAACCTAGACTTTCCGAATTCGTTAGACAAATCATGAACACCGGGTTCATTGCGGAAGATTGTCCGTACCTGGTTGGGGCTCAACTGCAGGATTTTGGCAACTGTCAGCATAGAGCGGTCAGCGAGCTCAGCATTCGGTGTTATTTTTCTAACTTCTCCGCGAAACGCGGAGAAGTTACAAATAAAAGAATTTATCCGCTATGATTTCGAGGCTCCCTCGGCATTGTCGCCCGACGGGCACGGGCCGGATGATTCTGCTCCTAAAACTCCAACCGGAGCTGCCCTGCGATCGACCGGCTTCCGGTTTTGGTTGTGATCTGCCCGAACGTGCCGGTATTGATGTTCAGATTCGGATTCCCCGGCGTGGGGTGGTTCAAGACGTTCCGCGCGTCGAGGCGGATTGCCACGCTGCGCCCCTCGCCGATCCGCATTTTCTTTTGCAGGTTTGCATCGAAATTCCAACTGCCGGGCCCATAGATCGGATACAAGCCGAGTGTGCCTAGCTGCCCGGGCGCCGCATTCTGCAGGATGATGTTCTGCCCTGCGGGATCGGTGGCGATCGCAGTATTGCTGCAGAACGGTGTGAGGACGGACGCGACTTTGGCGCAAGAGGGATCGGCCACTCTGTAAAGCGGCTCGGAGAAGTAATTCCCGAATGGATTGCCCCAGACGACATTGCCACTCCGCGGAAAGTTGCCGACGATATCCGGCGTTCCGCTTCGATTGATGGTCGTCGTGGCGACGACGTTCAAGGGTGCTCCGGTTGAGAAATCGAATATCGAGCCAAGCTGCCACCCTTCAATCAAGCGCGCCACAACGCCGCTGGCGTTTGAACCGACCAACCTGCCCGGCCCGAACGGCAGTTCGAACGTGGCGTAACCGCGGAAGTTATGCGTCCGTTGAAAACTCGCAACGGTGTAGTCCGCGTGCCGGTTCATGAAATCACGATAGGTTTCCGTGGTGCCGCCGCCGTCTCCCGTCGGCGGAGCCACGCCGGTCGCGCGGCTCCACGTCCACGTGGCCTGATAGGTGATTCCGTGCTTCGGCCGCATGGTCAGCTGGGTTTGCATCGAGTGGTAGTTGGAACTATCGGAATTGTCCCGCATCTCCATGACCCCAAACTGCGGATTGGCGGTGATGAAGTTCTCGGGGAACAATCCGCTGGACCGCAGCGTCGCGCCTGCGATGGTCTGGCCTGCGGGGATAGCGACGCCGATATTTGCCGTATTCAGCGTGTTTGCCACATTTCGGAAATTGCCATTGGCGATGTCCGCCCGGAACGACGCGTGCCGGCGCAGCGCTTCCGAGCCTGTGACATCGCGGCCCACAACGCCGATGCCGGCGCCGAAATTCAGGCCGTTGAACATTTGGTCAAACATCGTCGCGTTCCCGCCGGCCTGCGTGATGGTCAGTGCTTGCAACAACCCGTTGTATTGGAAATCGGGTTCATTGTAGTTGATCGATGAATGGAGCTTCACGCCTCGCGTGCCGAGATATTTCACGTCCAAGAGCAGGTTTCCCGGCAACGACCGGGTTAAGGCCAGCGTGAAGGTTTGTACATAAGGTGATGCGTAATTCGGCGCGAAGAAATTCTGCGCCGTCG